>CAXACF010000388.1:0-2613 GCA_963967125.1 uncultured Rhodobacterales bacterium
TTTCTGAATTATTTGGGGGGAACTCACTTCCACCAGAAAGTAATAGTATTGCCCAAGCTTATGCAGGTCATCAGTTTGGACATTTTACCATGTTGGGTGATGGGAGAGCTGTATTAATTGGGGAACATTTATCAAAAAAAAAAGAACGATTCGATATTCAGTTTAAAGGCTCTGGAAAAACTGCTTTTTCAAGAAATGGTGATGGAAGAGCTGCACTAGGTCCAATGTTAAGAGAATATTTAATAAGTGAGGCAATACATAATTTAGGGATCCCATCAACAAGACTAGCACGTCGGGCATCAAGGCCGCCTGCAATTTACCAATAAATGCGGCACCCTCTGCTGTCATAGAAACGCGTTTTTGACGGCGATCTTTTTCGGTGCCTGAAACCTGCAACAACCCCCGATCCGAAAATTTTCTGACGATTTTGGTAACCGCAGGTTGTAATACCTCGACCGCGTCGGAAATTTGACTGATGGTTTCCGCCTTGGACCCGTTGCGCATAATGTGATCCAAAACCGCATATTGCGGATAGGTCACGTCATGAGAGCGCAGCAATTGCGCCAAGCGTGTATTGTAACTTTGCGTCATGCGCCCCAGTTCACTGGAAAGTTGCATGGCCATCGACATTTGCATTCTGGCGTTCATTGTGAACCCCTGTTTGATCAGTACCTTGATCAAACACAGCAAAAGACGTGCCAAATTAGCTGGCGCGGCGTTCCTCAAAGCTCAGCGCGATAAAGCTTGGCATGTGATCTCCCATGCCGACAACCGAATTGTCGCCCCCGCGCCGATCTCTGCGACGTTTGTTTTGTTGGGTGGGTTTTTCGACTGTTTCGGCCTTTGGCTCGCTCGTTTGCACAGGTTCAGATGGCTTTTCACGTGCTGGCTTTTTCTTGGGTGCCCATTCTTCCAAAAGGGCCGCGGGGATATCCAGACGCGTGATTTCCTTTTGGATCAATGCCTCGACCGCGGCGAATGCTTTTTCGTCACGCTTTGCGCAAATCATGAATGCGCTGCCCGAACGGCCCGCGCGACCAGTGCGGCCAATGCGGTGTACGTAATCTTCGGCATGCCCTGGCACATCAAAGTTGAACACGTGGCTCACCGACGGAATATCCAAACCCCGTGCCGCAACATCCGAGGCGACAAGGAATTTCAGACGTCCTTCACGATAATCGTCCAAGGTTTTCATGCGTTGGGCCTGATCCAAATCCCCATGAATTGGCGCGGCCTGATATCCGTATTTATTCAGCGACTTTGCACAGATATCCACATCGGTCTTGCGGTTGCAAAAGATGATGGCATTGGTCAGTGCATCACCCTCTTGGTCGATCAAGGCGCGCAACAACTGGCGTTTTTGCGAACCTTCGCGATCCTTGCGGGTGCCTTTAAACATCACAACACTTTGTGAAATGTTTTCAGAGGCGGTTGCCTGACGGGCCACTTCGACGCGTTCGGGCGCCGAAAGGAAGGCATTTGTGATACGTTCAATTTCTGGTGCCATAGTGGCCGAGAAAAACAGCGTTTGACGTGTGAAGGGGGTCAGGCCAAAGATACGTTCGATATCAGGGATAAATCCCATATCCAACATGCGATCTGCCTCATCAACTACCATGACTTGCACGCCTGTTAACAACAGTTTGCCACGTTCAAAATGATCAAGCAGTCGGCCAGGTGTTGCAATCAAAACATCAACACCTTTGTCGATTAAGGCATCTTGATCCTTAAAGCTGACCCCACCAATCAACAGTGCCTTGGTCAGTTTCAGATGCTTGGAATAGGTGTCAAAGTTTTCGGCAACTTGGGCCGCTAATTCACGGGTCGGGCATAACACCAAGGAACGCGGCATCCGCGCACGGGCACGTCCACGTGCCAGCATGTGGATCATTGGCAAGGTAAAGCTTGCGGTTTTTCCGGTACCCGTTTGGGCGATGCCCAGAACATCCTTACCCTTCAATGCGGCGGGAATTGCGCCTTCTTGGATAGGAGTTGGGGTTTCATATCCAGCCTCAGTGATGGCTTTCAAAATCTTTGGATTTAGCTCCAAATCAGCAAATGTGGTCATGTGTATCCGTTTGTTACGGACACTTTTTGGCCCGCGCGTCTGATCGTCATTGCGCGGCCTACCTCATACAGGGCGCGCTTGGCGTGTTGCTTCTACGCTAAAACCCATCCCCACGTCAATGCGTGCGGCATTTGGCCCGTATCAAATTGAAAACTGTGGAAAATACTGTGCCCGTTTGGCGTCGAAGTTAAAGTCATACAAACGATAAAGGTCATAGTGTTCCAATCGTTCAATCAACTCGGGCGTTGCGATGCATAATTCGCGGTGCAGCCTTTTCAGGCCAGCGGCACCTTCACTCTGTTCCAGCTCTTCTAGAATATCATGCAGGCTTTTACGCTCAGTTTCATAGGTTTTTCCACCTGATATCACCTTGCGATAGGACCCAGATGCGCGGCGTTCTTGGTATTTTTGATAAAACTTGTCCCATGCACTGGTGTGATAATGCGCCAAATCCAAATGGGCCAATGTTTTGATTTTTGTGTCACTATGTGTGGGATAGTCACAAAAAATGAATGCGCGGCGCCATAAGTTCGGGCACGATGCGG
>CAXACF010000389.1:0-2611 GCA_963967125.1 uncultured Rhodobacterales bacterium
ACCATACCGTCACCACCGTGGTTCTGACAGCTGACGCTGAAGCTTGGACCAAAGCCTGGTAGGCCAAGGGCCGCCATCTTGTCTTCAGTCATCTCAAGCGCTTCCATGCCTTTGATCATTTCAGCTTGTGAAATGTCCATGTTGCCGGTCATCGCCTGCGCGGTCTTCACCGCTTCTGTCAACAACATCGCGTTGTACATGCCGCGGTTATAAAGCACTGTACCGATTTGGTCGCCAGCGCCCGCCGCTTTGCCTGTGTCAACAACATGCTTTTGGATGTCGTCAAAGATTGGGAAGTTGTTGCCAACGTTGTGGAACGTCAACGCTTTATACCCGTTCGCTTTCGCGCCTGCGGCCATAACGTCGTTTTCAGAACCTGACCACCATACACCGATGAAGTTTTCCATTGGGAAACGGATGTTCACGGCTTCTTGGATCGCAACCTGGTTCATCACACCCCAGCCCCACATTAGGACGTAATCAGGACGCTCGCGGCGAATTTGTAGCCACTGTGATTTTTGTTCCTGACCTGGGTGATCAACGGGAAGCAATGACAATTCATAACCATGCTTCTTTGACAGCTCTTCCAGCGTACGGATGGGTTCCTTACCATAGGCAGAGTTGTGGTAAACAAGCGCAATTTTCTTGCCTGAAATGTCACCACCGTTGATGTCTAGTAGGTGTTTGATGCCAACTGATGCACCATCCCAGTAGTTCGCAGGGAAGTTAAAGACGTTGCGGAAAACTTCACCGTTTTTCGCAGATGTACGGCCATAACCACCTGTGTGCAGCGCGATACCGTCAGCTGTCACTTTGGGGATCAACTGATATGTGATACCTGTTGAAAGGGGTGCATAGGCCAATACGCCTTCGCCTTTTGTTGATTCATAGCATTCAACACCTTTTTCAGTGTTATAGCCTGTTTCACATTCCAACAGATTGATTGGCACGCCACCGATACCACCATCGCGTTCGTTCAACAGTGTTAGATAATCAGCATATCCATCAGCAAATGGAATACCATTGGCCGCATACGGACCTGTACGGTAGCTAAGTGAAGCGAAGGTCAAATCTGCAAGCGCAGGTGCCGCCGCCATGATACCTGCAAGTGCTGCAGTAATCAGTTTGGTTTTCATCGGTTTGGTCCTCCCATGATTTTCCGATGGTTGAAATTGTCAGGGTTTATCCCTGATCGTGATACTCAGGCCCTAGTGTGGGAAGGGCCAAAGCCGTAGTTTTTCCTTTGTTACGCGCCATAGTTGCGCAAGTCCGTGGGGTTCGGCAATCAAAAAGACAACGATCAAACCGCCCACGATCATGAATTCAAGGTGTGCCGCCAAATCGGTTGGCCAGCCAAGCCCGCCCACCAGCACGTTTTTCAAGAAGACGGGCAACAAAACCAAGAAAGCCGCGCCAGCAAAACTGCCAAAGATTGAGCCCAAGCCGCCAATGATGATCATGAACAACACCAAGAATGATTTGTTGATGCCAAACACCTCGCCAACCTCAACGGCGCCTAGGTAAACGGCAAAGAACAATGCGCCCGACAGACCAACAAAGAAGGATGAGATCGCAAACGCACTTAATTTCGCGCCAAGCGGGTTCACACCAATAATTTCGGCCGCGATATCCATGTCGCGAATGGCCATCCATTTGCGCCCCAAAGATCCGCGCGTCAGGTTGCGCGCAACAATCGCCGACAGTGTCACAAAGACCAAGCACACCAAATAAGCCGCCCATGCTTCTGTCGCTGGACCCGTGATGGGTTCGCCCAGGAACGTCCGCTCTGGTGCGGAAATCTGACCCGACGCTGAATAGTTGTAGAACCATGGCACACGGTTAAAGAGCCACACCAAAAAGAACTGCGCAGCAAGCGTTGCAACCGCAAGGTAAAAACCTTTGATCCGCAGCGACGGTAGGCCGAACAACACGCCCACGCCCGCCGTGATAACCCCCGCCAAAACGATATGGATCAGAACGCTGACTTCGGGGAACATGGTCATCAATTTATAGACCGCATAGGCCCCAACAGCCATAAAGCCCCCGGTGCCAAGCGATACCTGACCACAATAGCCCGTCAGAATGTTCAAACCAATCGCCGCAATCGCGTAGATTAGGAACGGAAGGAATACCGCATTCACCCAATAATCATTGATCATGAAGGGGATGATTGCGAATGCAACAAACAACACAAAGTAGTACCGATAGCGATCAAATTTGATCGGGAAGGTTTGGTTGTCATCTTGATAGGAGGTTTTGAAATCTCCAGCCTCACGGTAGAACATTATTTCGCCTCCCAGCAAAGAATTGAGTCAGTGGTCCCAGCCAACAAATATGCGTTTGTGTATGTCATCCCATCACACCCTTTCGATGATTTTGTCACCAAAGAGACCTTGGGGACGGAACACCAGAAAGACGAGCGCAAGAACATAAGCGAACCAGTTTTCAGTCGCCCCGCCGATGATTGGGCCAATCGCAAATTCAAACAGTTTTTCACCCACGCCGATGATCAGACCACCGACAATCGCACCTGGGATCGACGTAAAGCCGCCCAGCATCAGAACAGGCAATGCCTTAAGCGCGATCAAAGAAAGCGAGAATTGAACACCTG
>CAXACF010000390.1:0-2608 GCA_963967125.1 uncultured Rhodobacterales bacterium
GTTAGAGCGCAAACGCCTTGAATTGGCGCGCGCCATGGCGACGCATCCAAAGCTACTTATGCTGGATGAAATCGCAGGCGGCCTGACGGATGCAGAATGCTTGTCGTTGATCGAAACGATCAAATCCATTCACGCAAACGGCGTGACAATCATTTGGATTGAACACGTATTGCACGCTCTGACCTCAGTTGTTGAGCAGCTTTTGGTTTTGGATTTTGGCAAAGTGATCGCCATGGGTGAGCCGCAGAAGATTATGGAAAGCCGAGAAGTTCAGGAAATCTATTTGGGGATTGATGCCTGATGAGCCTACTAAAGACATGCAATCTGACCGCATATTACGGTGATTTTCAGGCACTATTCGGTGTTGATATCGAACTGAACGCAGGTGAAACCATTGCCATCATCGGCGCGAATGGCGCGGGGAAAACCACGCTAATGCGATCCATTTCTGGTGTATTGCGCAATGCATCAGAGACCGTGCTATTTGAGGGATCTGAAATCGGCGCCCAGGAAAGCGATGCCGTGATGCGCGACGGGATCGCGATGGTTCCCGAGGGACGGAAACTGTTCCCGTCCCTAAGCGTCAAAGAAAACCTATTGATTGGAACCTACGGTCGAAAGGTCAAGGGCTATTGGACGCTTGCGGCGATCTATGATCTCTTTCCAATCTTGCAGGAAAAGGCAGATGCCCCCGCCACATCCCTATCAGGGGGGCAGCAGCAAATGGTGGCGATTGGACGCGCCTTAATATCAAATCCCAAGGTGTTGTTATGCGATGAAATCAGCCTTGGCCTTGCCCCGGTGGTGATCAAAGACATTTATGCAGCCTTTCCCAAAATCAAAGCGAGTGGCGCATCCGTAATCGTTGTCGAGCAGGATATCGCACAAGCGCTTAAGGTGGCGGATCGTGTGTATTGCATGATGGAAGGGCGCGTTACACTCAGCGGTAAACCAAGCGATCTAACACGCGACGACATACAAGACGCCTATTTCGGAAGGATCACAAAATGATTTGGATCGACAGTCTTATTCAGGGCATTTTGTTGGGTGGTCTATACGCGCTGTTCGCAGCGGGGCTAAGCCTTGTGTTTGGAATTATGCGTCTGGTGAATTTGGCCCATGGCGATTTGATCGTCTTTTCGGCCTATATCACATTGGCTTTTGTTAGCCTGTTGGGCCTTCACCCCTTTGTAGCGGCCATTGTTGCGGCGCCTGTGATGTTTGGCATTGGATGGCTCCTACAACGGTTGGTTTTAAATCGTGTCTTGGGCCCTGATATTTTGCCGCCGCTTTTGGTGACATTTGGATTGTCAATTGTGTTGCAAAACGCGCTGTTGGAAACATGGTCCGCCGATAGTCGACGATTATCAATCGGAGCATTGGAGACCGCCTCACTCAGCCTTGGGCCAATCACGGTTGGTGTCCTACCTGTCATGACCTTTGTCACGGCTATTCTTGTGATTGTCGTCCTTAATCAAATTTCATTCAAAACGGAATTGGGACGTGCGTTTCGCGCCACTTCGGACGATCCTGTGACTGCACAACTGATGGGTATACGTCCAAATTCGATTTTTGCCACTGCCATGGGGCTTGCCATGGTAATCGCTGTGATTGCCGCGCTGTACCTGGGCATTCGCGCAAACTTTGATCCAAGCATTGGCCCCGCCCGCCTGATCTATGCGTTTGAGGCCGTGATCATTGGGGGCTTAGGATCGCTTTGGGGAACGCTGCTTGGGGGGATCATCATTGGCGTTGCACAAACCATTGGCGCAACCATCAACCCAGAATGGCAAATCCTTGCAGGACACATTGCGTTTTTGGTGGTGCTTTCGATCAAACCACGTGGATTAATGCCAAGGGCCTTTGACTGATGTATCACGTAGAAACAAAAACCCGCGCATCCAAAATCGCGTTTTACGGTGGAATTGCCGCCCTGATCGTGGCCGTTGCGCTGCCGTTTTTCGCAGGTCGCGCAACGATACAGGACATGTTTTTCATCCTCACGATGTTGGTTCTTGCTCAATGGTGGAACCTATTGGCGGGCTATGGCGGGCTTGTCTCGGTTGGGCAACAGGCCTTTGTTGGCATGGGGGCCTATGCCATGTTTAGTATGGTTATTTTAGCGGGCTGGGATCCTGTCCCGTCGATCCTGATTGCGGGGCTTGCGGCACTTATCCTTGCAATCCCAACTGCATTTTTTGCGTTTCGCCTGCAAGGCGCCTATTTCGCAATCGGAACATGGGTCATTGCCGAGGTCACCCGACTGAGTGTCGCGCAATGGAAACAATTAGGCGGCGGCACAGGTACATCCCTGCCCCGTTCAGCCACCAAAAACATGTGGGGGGTTGAATGGATTAAAGACCTATTGGATGTCAAAACATCAGCCGCACGCGATATTTTGGCCTATTGGTTGGCGCTGATATTGGCCGTTCTGACCATTGGTTTCATCTATTGGTTGTTGCGCCGCCGTCGTGGTTTGGGCCTCTCTGCTTTACGCGATAATTTTACGGCCGCAAAATCATTGGGGGTCGACGCGGGTGCCATCAAATGGTTCGTCTTTTTAATTTCGGCTTTGGGAACGGGTATGGCAGGTGGATTGATATACATG
>CAXACF010000391.1:0-2597 GCA_963967125.1 uncultured Rhodobacterales bacterium
GTGATCGGCCATTTGACCTTTGAACGTAACTGTCACAGATTCTGGGATCGGCATTGTTGCCTCACCTGTGGCCAGTGCCAAGGCAACTGTGCCTGAGTCCGCGCCAAATGCGACACCCTTGGACATACGTGTGTGGCTGTCGCCGCCAATGATGATCGCCCAATCATCGACGGTGATGTCATTCAGAACCTTGTGAATAACGTCTGTCATTGGATGATAGACGCCTTTTGGATCGCGGCCTGTGATCAAGCCGAAATCATGCATGAATTTCATCAAACGCGGTGTGTTTGCCTGCGCTTTGATGTCCCAAACTGAGGCTGTGTGACAGCCTGACTGATAGGCACCGTCCACCAATGGGGACAGAACCGTTGCGGCCATCGCCTCAAGCTCTTGGGAGGTCATCAAACCAGTTGTGTCCTGAGAACCAACGATGTTCACTTTCACACGCACGTCTGATCCTGCTAGCAAAGGTTTGTCTGTCGCAACGCCGACCGAGTTGGCATTAAAGATTTTTTCAACCGCTGTTAGGCCCTGACCATCGCTTTCGATTTCTTTGGATGCGGCAAAGGCAGATTTTAGGGGAATACCAAGGATGTCGCAGGCAAGGCTTTGTAGCTTTTTACCAAAGACAATCGCATAGGATCCGCCCGCCTTCATGAATTCGGTTTTCTGCGGGGTGAAGGATGCGGACATATCGACCAGCTCTTCACCATCTGCGCTGTATAGCTTTTTCTTTTTGGAATTGATCGTTAGAACCGTGCCCGTTTCGACCGAATATTTCTGTTCCAAAATGGGGTTGCCGTCGTTGTTTAGGATCGGCTTGCCATCTTCGCCCATCTTTTTGACCCAGTTTTTCAGATCAACACCAATGCCACCTGTTACACCAACCGTGGTTAGGAAGATGGGGGAAATACCGTTTGTGCCTGCAACAACGGGGGCAATGTTCACAAATGGGACATAGGGGCTTGCTTGTTTGCCGGTCCACAAGGCCACGTTGTTCACACCTGACATACGGGATGATCCGACACCCATGGTGCCTTTTTCCGCGATCAACATCACGCGTTTATCAGGGTGTTGAAGTTTCAGCGCCTCAATCTCTTTTTGCGCTTGTTCAGAGATCATGCATTTGCCGTGCAATTCACGGTCAGAGCGAGAGTGCGCCTGATTACCAGGTGAAAGAAGGTCGGTTGAAATATCACCTTCTGCGGCGATGTATGTGACAACTTTGATTTCTTCTTCAACGTCTGGAAGTTTGGTAAAGAATTCCGCGTCTGAATAGCTTTCTAGGATGTCTTTTGCGACGGCGTTTCCTGCGTTAAACGCCTCTTTCAAACGGTCTGTGTCCGCGTCATATAGGAACACTTGGGACTTTAGGACCTCTGCGGCTTGCGCTGCCAAATCCGCATTATCGCCCAATGCCACGTCCAACAAAACGCGCACTGACGGGCCGCCCTTCATGTGGGACAATAGTTCAAACGCAAAATCGACAGAGATTTCTGCAACCTGCGTCTGGCCCAAAACGATCTCTTTTAGGAATTCTGCCTTGACGCCTGCTGCGCTGGTCGTACCTGGAAGGGTGTTATAGATGAAAAACTTCAAAGATTGCTCACGATGCGCGTGGCCCGTGTCTTTGATTTGTGCGATGATTTCTTCCGTCAATGCGGCGTCATCAATGGGTTTTGGGTTCAAACCCTGCTCTTTGCGTTTTTCAATTTCTTCCAAATATGCAGCGTACAAGCTCATGGGTAACTCAACTTTTCGTATCTGTTTCAGTCCAAATATGATCCTACGTCCAATGAGGTTGGGTCGAATCATATCGCATTCTGTATACCTATGTATGCAAAGCCGATTTGAGGTGCAAGAGCTTTGCTACAAAGGTTATGAACGCGGTGAATTCTTACTGAATTTCGGGATACCAAGCAAACCAAACAGCCGTAAATCACAACAGATGCGACCATAGGCATCACCAGACGTGGCCACGGTAACAATCAGCACTTTTGCAGGGCTTGTCACAATTGCTCTCAAATGGTTGATTGGAAATTGTGGGGCGAACCCGCTATGTAGTTTTTGAGCAACGAGTTTAGGCGCACCATGATGAATATCCGATCGACAATTTTGGGCCTTATCACATTGTTGATGCTGTCCGTCGGGCAGGCACAGGCAGAGCGTGCCTTGGCCGTGGTCGAATTATTCACGTCCCAAGGGTGTTCATCCTGCCCCCCCGCAGATCACGTTTTGGGTGAATTGGCCCAAGAGCAGGATATCATCGCACTTTCCTATCATGTGGACTATTGGGACTATATGGGGTGGAAAGATATCTTTGGCAGCCCTGAAAATTCGCAGCGTCAGCGCGTTTATGCCCACCGCATGAAGAAAAAGAACGTCTATACGCCGCAAATGATTATCAACGGCAAGGCGGATGTTGTCGGGTCGCGCCCGATGGATGTGGCCAAGGCTGTGATGAATGCGAAAAAACATGCTATGCCCGTTTCAGTTAAGATCACACCAGTTGCGCAGGGTTTGTTGGTATCTGCGGCGTCAAATGGATTGCAGAATGGGTCATATGACCTGATTGCGGTGGCCATCACGCCCAAGGC
>CAXACF010000392.1:0-2587 GCA_963967125.1 uncultured Rhodobacterales bacterium
ATCTGAGCTGGCACAAAATGCGGGTGTCACAGGACCATTCACGCGCACCAGTCGCAGGGGGCGTTCCGCGATTTCAGGACTGACAACCAGATCCTGTATCACAACATGGTGGGTTTGGCGGGCATGCGCGCGTGTATAAAATTCCAGGGCGCTGGGTGTCACAGCATAGAGGACATCATCCTGTTCAATGAAAACGTCGTGTTTAATGGTTCCTGCAGGATCAAATATCACACGCTGGGATGCATTGATCACCAAAGCAGAGTGTGCCCCCGCCCCGCTTTCATTATTTACCATTGTATAGAGAGAGATACGCGGGGGGCCATCATGCACATAGGCCACGTCCCGCACCATTTTATCAGATGCGTAATGTGCGGTTTCTTTTATACATCCACTCAGCGCAAGTGCAGATACCAGCGCAATCGCCACAAAACGCATCCCCAAACGTTTTATTAGCTGTTGACCAATGCCATAAAGACAAGGATGCCGATGCTAAGAAGTGAGATTTTCACTGTCCAGCTGATAAAGCCGTTGAATGTTTCCTCTTGGACTTTGGTGTCCATTGAACCGTGTTTATGTTCAGCCATTTTTAAGACCCTCTTACATGCTTTTTTCGCTATTTAGCTGATTCAGTTTCAAGTGTCACGTGCTTTGGGTGCAGTGATTTGTCCCACCCTAAATTGCGCGATATAGATATGCGCCACTGTCGTCTAAAACACGCTCTGCACGTCCGGCCAAATAGAGGTGGTTCAGGTGTGCAACAGATTCGACCAAGGCCAGCCCGTATTCCCCTTCCCCAATTTTGCGCTTGAACAGGGCTGGAAAACAATCGGTCGCGCATTTGGGTTCCGCGATATATTCAGCCAAGCGATCCAATGCATGATGATGATTTTCGATCAGTTGCTTAAGGCGGTGCGGCAAACCCAAAAACGGCAATTTGTGCCCTGCCAGAACCAAATGCGTTGGTTTTGAATATTGGTTCAACCTTTCACAGGCTTCTAACCATTCGCCTACTGGATCGGCGTCTGGTTCTGTCGCATAGACCCCTAAATTCGGACTAATGGCCGATATGATCTGATCGCCCGATATAACGATATCACCATCGCGACACCAAAACGTTGCATGCTCTGGCGCGTGTCCATTTCCGATACGAATATCCCAAGTTCGACCACCCATGGTGATTTCATCACCTTCCTTGATACGGTGAAACCCAAGTGGAATTGGGTGAACAGTATCGGCGAAATTAAATGGTTTCCCCTTGGCACGTTTGTCCAATTCCACAGGGTCCATACCTGCCTTGCGCCAAAAATCCAGCGTTTCGGGTGTCGGCAATTCTTGGACGTCTAGGGTCAGCATCCGCGCCATTAGCCAAGCGGTGCGCGTGGCCCAAATTTCTGCACCAAATTCGGATTTAAACCACCCAGCCAAACCAACGTGATCTGGATGATGATGGGTTAAAATAACACGCGTGATCGGTCGCCCACCCAATTCACGCGCCATCAAATCCCGCCATAACCCGCGCGTTTTGTTGGACCCCATGCCCGTGTCAACAATGGTCCACCCATCCCCGTCATCCAAGGCATAGATATTCACATGATCCAAGGCCATCGGCAGGGGCAGTCGTATCCACAAAATACCCTGCGCGATTTCAATGGCACGCCCAAATTCGGGCGGCTCAGGCCAAGGATATTCAAGGGGTTGTGTGCCGTCCATGATCAACCTGCCAACAATTCTTCGGGGGAAAACGCATAAATATCCTCGGCCCCCTGACGCGCGGCGTGGAGCAATCCGATATGTTCAGGCAGCAAACGACCGATGTAGAACCGTGCCAATTTTGTGCGCGGACCTTGTCCCCCATCAGCAAGGCTGGCGCGCAGATGGAAATAGGCCCCCAAAACACGCGCCCAAGCACGCAAAAATGGCTGCGCACCTGCAAAGCGATTGTTCAAATCTGATTGCTTTAGCATCCAATCGGTTGCTTCACGCAGGCTTTCCAATGATTGCCAAACAGGCTCTGCGATATCAGACATTTGATCACGCGCGGCCTCGATGGTGGCCTGCATTTCATCCAAGAGCGCGTATGCAGCATCGCCCCCATCCATCAATTTCCGTGCAACCAAATCCATCGCTTGAATGCCATTTGTGCCTTCGTAAATCGCGGTGACCCGCACATCGCGGGCGTATTGTGCAGCACCTGTTTCTTCGACATATCCCATGCCGCCATGTACCTGAACACCGATATGCGCCACTTCATTTCCAATGTCCGTACCAAAGGCCTTGGTAATGGGCGTCAAAAATGCGGCACGTGCGGACCATTCCGCCGACCCCGTTGCATGCCCAAGATCAATTGCCGCGGCATTGGCCAATGCAATCGCACGGGCCGCAAAAATCTCCGCCTTCATCGTCGCCAGCATACGCCGCACATCCGCATGATCCAATATCGTCCCCGTGCCATCGGCGATCGGGCTGCGCCCCTGTGTACGCCCCTCGGCAAAGGCATAGGCATGTTGAAACGCGCCTTCGGCGGCACCGATGCCCTGACCGCCAACACCCAGTCGTGCGTTGTTCATCATCGTGAACATTGCGCGCA
>CAXACF010000393.1:0-2576 GCA_963967125.1 uncultured Rhodobacterales bacterium
CTTGTTTCTGCGGCCCGCGCGTTGTTGCCAGAGCGTAAAGCCAAGTTAGAGCAGGGGTTCATAGATAATCTCAAAACCCTAAGCGAGCAGTTTTCCGAAGTTGA
This sequence comes from uncultured Rhodobacterales bacterium, assembly GCA_963967125.1. Taxonomy (GTDB): domain Bacteria; phylum Pseudomonadota; class Alphaproteobacteria; order Rhodobacterales; family Rhodobacteraceae; genus HIMB11. The sequence goes on from CAXACF010000393.1 coordinate 105, forward strand.
GCCAGAGCGCGTTGCCCAAGAAGTTGCGCTGTTCATCATCAAACAGGATGTGGCAGAAGAACTGGATCGACTGGATGCCCATATAGAGGCCGCGCGCGCCCTATTTGCCGAGGATGCAAGCATTGGACGACGCGCCGAATTCCTGATCCAGGAATTTAATCGCGAGGCCAATACGCTTTGTTCCAAGGCCCAGCATAGTGAATTGTCCCGCCTTGGCCTTGAGCTTAAGACAACGATAGATCAAATGAGAGAGCAAATTCAAAATGTCGAATAACCCCGATGCCGCCCGCCGTGGGCTATTGATCATTCTGTCGTCGCCCTCTGGTGCGGGCAAATCGACCTTGGCCGCGCGTCTGCGCAGTTGGGATCCGACATTGAATTTTTCGGTGTCCGCAACTACACGAGCGCCGCGTCCCGGAGAAGAGCATGGGCGCGAATACTATTTCCATTCGCGTGAAGAGTTTCAGGATATGGTGGCCAAGGGTGACATGTTGGAACACGCAGAGGTGTTCGGGAATTATTATGGCAGTCCCAAAGGCCCCGTAGAAGAGGCGATCAATGCCGGGCGTGATGTGTTGTTTGATATTGACTGGCAGGGCGGGCAACAGGTGCGCGCATCGGCCCTTGGGAAACACGTGTTGTCCATCTTTATCCTGCCGCCTTCGATCCCTGAACTGGAACGACGCCTATATGCGCGTGCACAAGACAGCAAAGAGGTGATTGATGGCCGTATGTCCAAATCACGCGACGAGATTAGTCATTGGCCCGAATACGACTATGTTTTGGTGAACGAGGATTTGGATGAAACCGAAGCCCGTTTGAAAACAATTGTGGCCGCCGAACGCCTACGGCTTAGCCAACAACCTGATCTGGTGAATGTTGTGCGCCGTTTGAACAAAGAGTTTGAGGAAAGATCATGAGCATTTTCGCATTAGGGGACAAAACCCCACAAGTATCACCAAGCGCATGGATCGCGCATGATGCAAATGTCATCGGCCATGTTGAGGTTTCTGAAAATGCCTCGATCTGGTTTGGGGCAACACTGCGCGGTGACAATGAATTGATCCATTTGGGTGCGGGTTCCAATATTCAGGAAAACTGTGTTTTGCATACGGACATGGGATATCCGTTGATGATTGGTGAAAACTGCACCATCGGTCACATGGTGACGCTGCATGGCTGTGTGATTGGGAACAATTCTCTGATCGGGATGGGGGCCACCATTTTGAACGGGGCCAAGATTGGGAAAAACTGTCTGATTGGGGCCGGGGCCTTGATTACCGAGAATAAGGAAATTCCCGATGGGTCCATGGTTCTTGGCTCACCCGGGCGCGTTGTTAAAGAGTTAGGGGAGGCGCAAATCGCAGGGTTGGAAAAAAGCGCACTTCACTATCAGGAAAACGCACGCCGTTTCCGCGATCAATTGCGCCCAGTGTCATAAAACTGTGATCTTTTTGGATAAACCTGGCGCAACACGATAAAGGGACCAGATGGAAAACGAACAGATCATTTCGATTGTATCTGGGCTGCCATACCCGTGTGTCGCCATTTCCATGCGGGATTTTGAACGCATCCTGTGTGCCAACCCCGAGGCCAAGGCGTTTTTGGGCGACGGGATCGAGGGGCGACACTTTTATACGGTGTTTCGCCAACCCACAATGATTGAGGCCATTGAAGGCGCGATCAAATCGGGCGAGCGCAAAAATGCACGTGTCACAATTTCGGAAAATCGGCGTGATGCGTTTTATGATGCCACCTGCATCAATATCGCCAGACAATATTGTTTGATTACCTTTCAGGATCGTAGTGACCAAGAACAAATCCAACAGATGCGGCGGGATTTCGTGGCCAATGTTTCGCATGAACTTAAAAGCCCGCTGGCGGCGTTGATGGGATTTATCGAAACACTCCGCACAGTTGCCAAGGATGATCCCAACGCCCAAGAACGGTTCCTGAGCATTATGGAATCCGAGGCGCTGCGCATGAACCGATTGGTCAATGATCTGTTATCGCTGTCTCAGGTCGAAGCTACCGAGCGTCAGCGTCCGACGGAAAACATTGACCTGCATGGATTGATTGAACAAACGGTCGATATATTGCTGCCCGCCGCAAAGGTGCGGGATGTTACGATGCATGTTGTGAATCAGGCAAACACGGACATCACTGTCAAAGGTGACAGTGATCAATTGCGACAAGTGTTTAACAACTTGATTGAAAACGCCATTAAGTATGGGACGCAAGGGGGCAATGTGACTGTAACACTGTCACAGCCCGCCTATCAGCCCGGCTTACGCAGCGAAGGAATTGAAGTAACGGTATCGGATGATGGGCCCGGTATAGATCCCGTCCATCTGCCACGATTGGCAGAACGGTTTTATCGCATCGACAGCCACCGTTCGCGTCAAATGGGCGGCACGGGGTTGGGGCTTGCTATTGTGAAACATATCATTAGCCGACACCGTGGTCGATTAA
>CAXACF010000394.1:0-2567 GCA_963967125.1 uncultured Rhodobacterales bacterium
TCGGGCTTTCGCCGCCAACAAACGGGCCATATGGGAATGGCATTGGGTTTTCAAATGTCACTTTGACGGTCATATCATCAACCGCCTCGACGCTGGAAACGCCGCTGAATTTCGTCAACTGCGCACAACCGCCTTCGGGATGCATACAGTAATCGGCAGTAAATTTAACGTCATGCGCGGTAAACGCAGAACCATCCGACCACTTAATACCGGGCGCAATTGTCCAAGTGATAGATGTGAGATCAGCAGATACGCCACCATTATCAACCGTTGGAATTTCAGCCGCCAAATATGGGACCATTTCACCTACTTCATTGTAACGCGCAAGCGGTTCAATGATCAGTGACGCTGACTCCACATCTTTTGTACCACCCGATAGGAATGGATTTAAAATTGATGGCGCTTGCCAGTAAATGATGCTGACATTGCCATCGCTGCCGCGTTCCGCAGCAACTGAGGATACAATTGCAAAAGATGCAGCCGCCCCCATAAGCAAGGTTTTCGTAAACATTAGTGTCTCCCTAGTAGGACTTTAAGTCTCTGTCTTAGTCACAGCGCTATCCTTTTGGGGCACAATTGCCACCAAAGCGTGCGCGTGCCTTATCATGCAACACCTACATTCAGTTAAAATCAACATAATTATTTACCCGCCAAATTCTACACGATCTCATTGGCGGCATCGAATTTTCGTTAAAACAGACATTTGACATAGATCAAAATCATGCACTAGCCTAGGCACAAGCAGCGGAGTTAGGATATGCTAGACACCCCAATCGCATCGATCAAAAACTTGCGGGTTGAGTTTCAAACCAAGGACGGTCCTGTCGTCGGTGTGGAAGATGTTTCCTTTGATATCAAGGCAGGAGAGACAGTTTGTATCGTGGGTGAGTCGGGATCAGGCAAATCCGTATCCTCACTTTCTTTGATGCGTCTTGTTGAATTTGGCGGTGGAAAAATCGCGGGCGGAACACTGTTGTTTGATCGCAAACAAGGTGGCGAAATGGATCTGGTCCAAGGGAACCAATCCATTATGCGCAGTGTGCGCGGTAATGAAATTGGTATGATTTTTCAGGAACCAATGACTGCGCTGAATCCTGTATTTACGGTCGGTCGCCAACTGACTGAGGGCCTAAAAATTCACAAAGGATTATCCCAATCAAAGGCGGATGCGCGTGCCCTTGAATTGTTGAAACAAGTTCGCATCCCAGAAGCGGAACGGCGGCTTAAACAGTATCCACATGAACTTTCGGGCGGTATGCGCCAACGCGTGGTAATTGCCATGGCACTCGCCTGTGAACCCCGCCTATTGATTGCAGATGAACCGACAACCGCATTGGATGTCACAATTCAGGCAGAAATTCTGGCCCTGATTCATCGTTTGAAACGCGAAACAGGGACGGCCGTGATGTTTATCACCCATGACATGGCCGTTGTTGCACAATTGGCGGATCGCGTTGTCGTCATGTATCGCGGCAACAAAGTCGAAGAAGGCCCCGTCGAAGAGATTTTCGCAAACCCCCAGCATGATTACACCAAGGCACTCTTGGCAGCGGTTCCAAAACTTGGCGAAATGCGCGGCAAGGCGCTTCCCGAACCCATGAAATTATTGGGCCAAGAGCAAAATGACATCGCCCCTATCCAAGGGACAGACGATATTTTGCTAAGCGTTAAAAACCTCACGACCCGATTTGACGTCAAGGGCGGTTTATTGCGCCGCACCGTTGCACAGGTGCACGCGGTTGAGGATGTGTCGTTTGACGTATTACGTGGTCAAACGCTGTCACTGGTTGGTGAATCAGGCTGCGGAAAATCGTCCGCAGGGCGTTCAATCCTGCGTTTGGTTGAACCACGCTCTGGTGAAATTTTACTTGATGGCACAGATATCCTTGCGCTGGAAGGCGAGATATTACGCGATGCCCGCCAAGACATGCAAATGATTTTCCAAGACCCGTTTGCATCGCTTAACCCGCAGATGCAGCTGATGGATCAGGTCGCCGAACCGCTTTTGAACTTTGGCAAACGGTCCAAATCGGAAATCACGGATCGGGTTGAAATGCTGTTTGATCGGGTCCACCTACCCCGATCCTTCCTGCGCCGTTATCCGCATGAATTGTCGGGCGGACAACGTCAACGTGTGGCCATTGCGCGTGCACTAGCACTTAATCCAAAGCTGATTATTGCGGATGAGGCCGTCTCGGCACTTGATGTGTCTGTGCAGGCGCAGGTTTTGAACCTGATGATGGAATTGCAGGCCGATCTTGGCCTATCCTTCCTGTTTATCAGCCATGACATGGCCGTGGTCGAACGTGTCAGCCACCGCGTGGGCGTTATGTATTTGGGCCGTATCGTTGAAATCGGATCACGCCAGCAAGTGTTTGAAAATCCACAACATCCCTACACACAGGCATTGATGAAAGCGGTCCCAATTGCCGATCCAACCAATCGCAAATCTGAACGAGACTTGAATTTTAAACCAATTCCGTCTCCTATCCATAAAACTGGGTATGTTCCTGAACCTTCTGTTTATGACGAGGTTGATCCGGGGCATTTGGTTTTAAAGACAGATA
>CAXACF010000395.1:0-2539 GCA_963967125.1 uncultured Rhodobacterales bacterium
TGCAGATATGATGGTACAATGTTACATAGATAGCGAACAACGCGGTCGTGAAAAACCTTCTGATCATGTGCCCGTTTGGCTGGAATTAGATAACTAAATCACATCCTGCGTCACATCATGGGCGTAAATCCAATCGAACTGACGGACCAATCGTGCGGGCGCAATGCGTGATCCCGCCCCCAAAACAGTATGCGCCAAACTGCGCACAATTGGATTGGCCAAATGATATTTCCATGCATTTGAATTTGCCGCCGCCAAAACCCGCGTGACCCGCGGCATGCGAATGGATTGATAGGCCTGTAACCCGCTTAATCCATCACGACGGAAGCAGGCCGCCAAAACCCACGCATCTTCAATCGCCATGACAGCGCCTTGGGCCAAAAACGGTAAGGTTGGGTGCGCCGCATCCCCCATGATTGCAACATTCCCCTGGACCCAAGTGCCCGCGACCGGATGGCGAAATAGCCCCCACTTGTGCAGGGTATGCACCTGATCAAAGACAGGCAGAAGGCCGCTAAAATCGCCGAATTCATGTTTCAGGATGCTGGGGTCATCGGGATGATTCCATCCCTCATCACTCCAATCCGCTTGTTCTTTGATACAGACCACATTCAAATCCCGCCCCCCACGGATGGGATATGTTACGATATGACGATGGGGCCCCATATGAACACGGGCCTCAGCAGGTTGGGAAATCACATTTTCAACGACACTGCGCCATGCAATTTGCCCCGTAAAAAAGGCACGACTTTGCGGGTTAAGAAGTTTGCGAAAATTCGAATGCAACCCATCCGCACCGACGATCAAATCAAAATTGTGCTGCTGCAGGGATGTTGGACCATCAATTGACTGCCCCAGATGGATAGGAACGCCTGCATCCGAGCATGCATCAACCAAAACCGTTAACAGATCGGCGCGATGAAACAGGTAATAGCCCCCCTGCGCACGCGATTTCGCCAGATCAAGACGTGCAACTGCGCGCGATGGCGCATGGTTCATCAGTTGGATCGCCTGTGCCTGCAATCCTTCTGCCTTTAACGTTTCATCCAAGCCCAGCTTTTCAAACACCCGAAGGGCATTCGGACTAATCTGAATGCCCGCGCCAACTTCTTTTAATTCAGGGGATTGTTCAAATACATCAACAGCGTAGCCCAAATCGCGAAAGCACAGAGCAGCAGTTAGGCCACCAATACCAGCCCCCACAATTGCGATATGAGCATCATGTGTCATGCAAAACGAAAAAGGCCCTGCGGTTAACAGGGCCCTTTTGAATTAATCGTCACGGTGCACTTTTTCGCGACGTTCGTGGCGTTCTTGCGCCTCAAGCGTCATGGTCGCGATCGGGCGCGCGTCCAATCGTTTTAGCGAAATTGGATCCCCTGTGACTTCACAATATCCATATTCACCTTCGTCGATACGGCGGATCGCTGCGTCAATTTTTGACACAAGTTTGCGCTGACGGTCACGTGTGCGCAATTCCAGCGCGCGATCGGTTTCTTCGCTTGCACGGTCTGCAATGTCGGGAATGTTACGCGCGTTTCCTTGCAATCCCTCGATTGTGTCTTTGCTGTCTTCCAAAAGGTCATTTTTCCACGCAATCAATTTGCGACGGAAATATTCCAATTGGCGGTCGTTCATAAATGGTTCATCTTCTGCTGGCGTATAGTCGTCAGGAAGAAAGTTATCTTGTTTCATCTCTGCCCCCCCATGCAGGTCAACATTTGACATGCAATTGTCCTCCAACGTATTGCGGTATGCCTACCGTGCCTTGCAAATAGTGCAACTTTAGGGGGATGTCACTACACAATCAGATGATTGCAGCAATAAAAAGCATTCGTTAGAGTGCGCGCAAACAGATCGAGGACAGATTATGAAATTCACAGGCACCCAAGACTATGTCGCAACAGAAGATTTAACCGTTGCTGTTAATGCGGCCGTTTTGCTGGAACGTCCTCTATTGATTAAAGGCGAACCTGGAACAGGCAAAACCGAACTTGCCAAACAGGTGGCAAGCGCACTTGGACTGGAGCTGATTGAATGGAACATCAAATCCACAACCAAAGGACAACAGGGTCTTTATGAATACGACGCGGTTTCACGTTTGCGTGACAGTCAATTGGGGGATGAACGTGTGCGTGATGTGGGCAACTACATCCGCAAAGGAAAACTATGGACCGCGTTTGAGGCAGACCAAAAGGTGGTTTTGCTGATCGATGAAATTGATAAGGCCGATATTGAATTCCCAAACGATCTGCTGCAGGAATTGGATAAGATGGCCTTTCATGTTTATGAAACGGGTGAAACGGTCGCCGCCAAAAATCGCCCTGTGGTGATCATTACATCAAACAATGAAAAGGAATTGCCAGACGCCTTTTTGCGCCGCTGCTTTTTCCATTATATTTCGTTCCCAGATCAGGACACCATGCGCCAGATCGTGAAAGTGCACTATCCTGACATCAAGGAACAGTTGCTGACCACGGCACTGACGCAATTTTATGAAATACGCGAACAACAGGGTTTGAAAAAGAAACCTTCAACA
>CAXACF010000396.1:0-2539 GCA_963967125.1 uncultured Rhodobacterales bacterium
CTTGGCTCAGGCGATTATCGATGCAGGTATTTAAATAATTTCCGCTCTGGCATCCTGTGGTGCCAGGGCGTCATTACCCAAGCCTATATGTGCCATCATACAAACCTATAACAATGCAGCTTCGTGCCGTTACCTAGCGTAACTACCATACGAGGGCATGAAGTGATGTTTATTTTTAAGTCATCTGAACGGTCAGGCGAATTTGGATTTTCTGGCCGCCAAATTAAGGACGCATTGGACAAAAGTCAGGCGATCATTTCCTTTACGCCTGAAGGCATCATTTTGCACGCGAACGAAAATTTCCTAAGCGCAACTGGTTATCGGCTTGAGGATATTGTTGGGAAACATCACAGCATCTTTTGCGAAGATGCCTATACGCGTACAGAAGAATACAAAGATTTTTGGGCCGAATTGAGAGAGGGAAAATTCCAGTCGAACTCGTTCAAACGGATCAATCGTTCGGGCAAGGCGATCTATATTCAGGCCACGTATAACCAAATCCACGACGCTGACGGCAATGTTGTCGGTGTCATTAAATATTGTACGGACATTACAATTCCCACGATGAAATCGGCCGAGGCGGTTGCGCGGACACAGGCATCCATTACCTTTACGCCCGAAGGGTTTATTAAGGATGCAAATGAAACATTTTTGGCGGCAACGGGGTATCGTTTGGACGAAATTCAGGGACAACATCACCGCATGTTCTGTCCCCCTGACATCGCCAATTCACCTGAATATCAAACATTTTGGGCTGATTTGGCCGCGGGTGTGTCGAACACAGGTGAATTTAAACGCGTAAATCGTCACGGCGATGTTCTTTGGCTACGTGCCAGCTATTCGCCAGATTATGACAATTCAGGCAAGGTTGTTTCGGTGACAAAACTGGCTAGTGACATCACACAAGAGCGCAAGATCAAAGAACGCACGATTGATATTTCAACGACAACAGCTTCGGCCATCGCTGAAATGAACCAATCCATTACCGAGATTTCAAAATCAATGAAAGGTGCTCGTGAAACTGCGTACGTGACATCTTCATCTGTGGGGGGAACGAAAGAGGTTGTTGGGCGCTTGTCCACCACATCTGAAAGCATGTCTAAGACGGTTGAATTCATCTATTCCATTGCGGATCAAATTAACCTGCTTGCATTGAATGCCGCGGTTGAAGCCGCGCGTGCGGGTGAGGCAGGACGTGGCTTTGCCGTTGTGGCGGGTGAAGTTAAAAACCTTGCAAACAGTGCAACCAATTTCACGCAATCTATTGCGAAAGAGATTGAAGCGGTTCAGGCGATTTCTGGCGAAATATCTGAAAACATGGAGCAAATGATCAATTCGATCTCTGATCTAAGCGCATCTACGGACTCTGTAGCCACAGCCATTGAACAACAGAACATCGTCGTGAGCGATATCGCAAATCAGATGGAAGATTTGACAACATTGGTCACGCGCTAAAATACCCAGATACCAATAAATAGGCCTACCCTTCATTGGGTGGGTCTTTTTTATGTGGGTAATGGCTGGGGTGGTAGGATTCGAACCTACGGTACACTGTACCAAAAACAGTTGCCTTACCGCTTGGCTACACCCCAGCAGTGGCGCGATGTTTACGATGGACGCGCCCTGTGATCAAGAGTGAATCGTCATTTTTTAATCGCATTCATTTGGATAAATGATGGTAATTTTGGATAAATTTGGAAACAGCTACCCTGAACGACAACAGCCCACCTTATTCAGGCGGGTTGTGGGTTTTCACGAATCAGCGTGCGGCAATAATTTCTGCCTAGCTTGCCTGACGGGTCTTATTCAAATTCGTCAGCCAATCTGGGTCCATTTCGGGAACGGATGACAGCAACAGTTCGGTATATTCAGGATGTGGTGGAGAGAAGACGTCGTCTTTTTTCCCTTGCTCAACCACTTGGCCGAGGTTCATCACAACCACCTGATCCGAAATCGCTTTTACCGTTGAAATATCGTGCGTGATGAACAGATAGGTAAGGTTCAACTCTTTCTGTAGACGCATCAAAAGTTTCAAAATGCCCTCTTGCACAATTTGGTCTAGGGCTGATGTGACCTCATCACAAATGATGAAATCTGGTTCGGCCGCAAGCGCGCGTGCAATACAGATCCGTTGTTTTTGACCGCCTGAAAGTTCGCTTGGCAGACGATCAATAAAGCGTTCGTCCAATTCGATCATTTTCAGCAATTCAACTACACGCTTTTCACGCGCGGCACCGGACAGACCTAAATAGAATTCCAGCGGGCGACCGATGATTTCACGTACAGTTTGGCGTGGGTTCATGGCCGTATCAGCCATCTGATAAATCATTTGGATACGGCGTTTTTGCTCTTTGGTGCGATCCTCAAGCTTATTTGGCAATGTTGCCCCATCAAATTCGATCGAACCTGTCATCGGCGGCAATAAACCTGTGATGACCCGCGCAGTTGTTGATTTTCCTGATCCGGATTCACCCACAACCGCAACCGTTGAACCACGCGGCACTGAGATGTTCACATCATTTAGAACCTTCACCTTGCT
>CAXACF010000397.1:0-2533 GCA_963967125.1 uncultured Rhodobacterales bacterium
GTCGGAGAAGTAATTGAGATCGGGTGGCTACCGGAAGATTGTCGTGCGCTTGACGCGTGATGATCTAAGCACTTTGAAATTGCCCGCGTGTCGCGCGCGGGCGTGTAAACCAACTGGGAGAAGATAATGAAAACTATCATGTCACTAACAACGGCAAGCGTTCTTGCGATCAGCGCAGGTACGGCATTTGCTGAAGGTTCTATCACCGCCGTATCTTGGGGTGGTGCATATACAAAATCGCAAGTCGAAGCGTATCACAAGCCTTGGACAGCGGCGACTGGTAACACAGTTGTTTCAGAAGACTATTCAGGTGGTTTGGCGGAAGTCAAAGCACAAGTTGATTCAGGTTCTGTAACCTGGGACATCATTGACGTTGAGAAGTCAGACGCCGTTCGCGGTTGTGACGAAGGTCTATTCATGGAAATCGATCACTCAACATTGCCAAATGGTGCGGATGGCTCAGCCGCTGCTGATGACTTTATTCCTGGATCATTCACAGATTGCGCGGTTGCGAACATCGTATGGTCAACAATTTTTGCATATGACTCATCTGTCATGGCGAATGGCCCAACATCTATCGCAGACTTCTTTAACCTTGATGCCTTCCCAGGTAAGCGTGGTCTACGTAAGTCACCAAAAGCAAACCTAGAAATGGCGCTTGCAGCGGATGGCGTTGCATCAGCAGACATCTATGAAGTTCTTGGTACAGATGAAGGTGTTGATCGTGCCTTTGCAAAACTGGACACAATCAAAGACAGCGTTGTTTGGTGGGAAGCAGGCGCGCAGCCTCCACAACTACTAGCAGATGGCGAAGTTGCAATGACTACTGCGTATAACGGTCGTATCTTTAACGCCGTTGCATCAGAAGGTAAGCCATTTGAAATCGTATGGGACGCACAAGTCTTTGACGTTGACATGTGGGCAATCGTAAACGGTGCTCCTAACGCAGAGTTGGCGATGGACTTCTTGAAGTTCTCAACCGCGACTGAGCAGCTAGCGGCACAAGCGTCATACATTTCATATGGCCCAGCGCGTAAATCATCTGCGCCGTTGGTTGGTACATACCACTCAAACGCAAGCCTAGAAATGGGCCCACAGATGCCAACTGCACCAGATAACTTCGCAACAGCGATTTCAAATGATTTTGAATTCTGGGCAGACAACCAAGACGAGTTGAACGAACGTTTCAACGCATGGTTGGCGAAGTAATCACGATTTGGGTGCGCGAGACTGTCGCGCACCCTTTTTATTTTTGGATAAAAAATGTCTGATACAACAACACCCCTTGTCGCTGCCGATGGAACGCCGCTGAAACGCAAATTGGCGCAGTCTTTGATGCGATCTCGCGCACGTGCATTTGGTTTGGCCCTTCCGTTATTGGCCTTTATCTTGGTGTTGTTTGTGTATCCCATTGCGAATTTTTTGACCCAAGCCTTTTATGATGCACGTTTCGCGACATTGATGCCGGGAACGACAGAAGTGCTGAAGGATTGGGATGCCGTGAGCGCACCCACAGAAGAGATGGCTGCTGTACTTGTGGCTGATTTGATAGTTTCAAAAAAAGAAAAGACCATTGGTAAGGTGGCAACTCGCGTGAATCGCGAATTGTCAGGAACGCGCAGTTTGTTCACCAAAACCGCCCGCTCTGCCAAGAAAATGGAAGCCCCTTACATGGAGGCCCTCATCAAAAAAGATAAGGATTGGGGCGATATCGAGGTGTGGCAGGCCATGAAAACCGCATCCCGCGTTTATACGCCCGCCTATCTGGCCGCGGCTGTAGATTTAAAAATGCTGGCGGATGGCAGTATTGTCCGACAAGACGAAGATCGCCGTATCCATGTGATTCTGTTTTGGCGCACGCTTGAGATTTCGTTTCTTGTGACGCTCTTCTGTTTCATGTTGGGCTATCCCGTGGCCTACATGCTATCGACGCTGCCTGCGCGTACCTCAAACCTCTTGCTTATTCTGGTGTTGCTGCCGTTTTGGACGTCCCTATTGGTGCGGACTACTGCATGGATCGCGATGTTACAGGCGCAGGGTGTGTTAAACGATTTGTTCGTCGTCTTTGGTTTGGCGGCCGATGATGATCGGTTTAGTTTGATATACAACAAAACGGGCACATTGATTGCGATGACGCATATCCTTCTGCCGTTTATGATTTTGCCACTGTATTCAGTGATGAAAACCATCCCACCCAGTTATGTGCGCGCCGCGAAATCAATGGGTGCCACCAATTGGACAGCGTTCTGGCGTGTGTATTTCCCGCAATCGGTTCCTGGGATCGGGGCAGGTGCGTTGTTGGTGTTCATCCTAGCGATTGGTTATTACATCACGCCCGCATTGGTGGGTGGTCAGGATGGTCAGATGATTTCAAACTTCATCGACTTCCACATGCGTAAATCATTGAACTGGAACCTAGCGGCCGCCATGGGTTTGGTCATGCTGGTGTTCGTGTTGTTCATGTTCTGGATTTATGACCGCATTGTCGGCATTGATAATATGAAATTGGGTTAGGCGATGTCAGGTCAATATA
>CAXACF010000398.1:0-2529 GCA_963967125.1 uncultured Rhodobacterales bacterium
TTCAACGCCAATTCGCTTGATTTACGTGTCGCGTGCTTGGGTGCCTCTTCCGAGGTTTGTTTTTTAAACGCACGCACGACCGCGGCCAAACGCTTGGGCGCATCTAGGGCAAAGGCGCGGTTGAATTCATTTTGTTTGTTGTTTGAGATTGAGGCAAAACGCGCCTCCCACTCGGCACGATCTGCCGCGCCGCGTGATCCGATGATTTCCCAATCTTTTTTGATGTTCGCTGGAATTTCAAAGGCATCCGCCGTCCAACCATAGGCGGCCTTGGTATCGGCAATCAACTGCGCATCTGTCAGTGCGCCGTGACCCTTGGATGTATCCTGTGCCGATGAGCCAAGTGCGATATGTGTTTTACACGCAATCATGGATGGTTTTTTGGATTTCTTTGCCGCCGTTAGGGCCGCATCAATTGCCGCAGGATCGTGGCCATTAATTTCCTGTACGTGCCAGCCTGATGCCTTAAATCGCATGACCTGATCTGTGCGGTCGGCCAAATCAACGGTGCCGTCAATGGTGATGTTGTTGTTGTCCCAAAGAACGATCAATTTTGACAATTCGTGACGACCAGCAAGGCCAATCGCCTCTTGGCTGACGCCTTCCATCAAACACCCGTCACCTGCGATCACATAGGTGTGGTGATCCACAATTTTTTTGCCGAAACGGGCTCGTAGTATTTCCTCGGCCATGGCAAAGCCAACGGCATTTGAAATACCCTGACCCAATGGGCCAGTTGTTGTTTCAATCGCGTCCGATAGGAAATTTTCTGGGTGACCGGCGGTTTTCGCACCCAACTGACGGAAATTCTTGATCTCTTCGATTGGGAAATCGTCGTATCCGCACAAGTGCAATAGCGAATAGATCAACATCGATCCATGTCCCGCCGATAGGATAAAGCGATCACGATCTGGCCATGTTGGGTTTTTCGCGTCAAACTTCATGTGTTTTTCAAACAACACGGTTGCCACATCTGCCATCCCCATTGGCATTCCAGAGTGTCCAGAGTTTGCAGCGGCGATTGCATCCAGTGTTAATGTCCGGATGGCGGCTGCCTTATTCCAATGATCGGGGTTTGCAGTGCGCAGGGCTTGAATATCCATCAAAGCGGCCTTTTCAGTAGGGTTGATTTGTTCACGCGCTCAATACCACGCTGTGCTACGAAATCAAGCCAACTGCCGCTTTTATCGCGCTATGATGTGCCTTGGCACATTTTGCTGCGATTTTGGGGGAGGGTGGTCATGGCCCGCAACCAATGTGCGGGCCATTTTGTTTATTGATTTTCCAACACTTTGCGTGCGGCGCGGAAACATTCCAAACCTTGGGGAACGCCGCAATAAATTGCGATGACGTGGATGATTGCGCGAATTTCCTCGGGTGTGACGCCATTGTTGATGGCCCCCTGACAATGTAATTCCCATTCGTGCATTTTGCCCAAGGCGCCAATCATAGATAGGTTCATCATAGACCGTGTTTTTGCGTCAATGACATCATCACCCCAGCCAAAACCCCAACACCATGCTGTCATCGCCTCTTGGAAGGGGCGTGTGAAATCATCTGCGGCGTCCAGACTTTTTTGTACGTATTCCGCCCCAAGGGTGGATTTGCGTTGTTCAAGGCCCTTTAGAAATAGATCTTCGTCAAAAACGCTCATGTTATATTCCAATCTTCATCGCGATGTTTTTCGTTTGAACGTAATTCCACAGCGCCTCGCGCCCTTTTTCACGTCCATATCCTGATTTCCCGTAACCGCCAAAGGGGGTTTCCACGCCGCCTGCGTACCATTCGTTCACAAATACCTGACCCGCGCGCAGTTTTTGCGCCGCGCGATTGGCGCGATCCAGATCGGCGGTAAAGACACCTGAAACCAAACCATAATCGGTGCTATTTGCAATCTCGATCGCCTCATCATCCTGCGTGAATTTCATGACCGATAGGACAGGGCCAAAGACCTCTTCTCGTGCGATGGTCATATCGGGGGTGACGTCCATCACCGTTGGGTTCAAAAACGCACCCGAATTGTTTGGCGCGCTGCCGCCCGTGGCTAATGTTGCGCCCTCGTCTTGGGCCTGTTTAACCATGTTTAATGCGCGATCACGTTGGCCGTGGCTGACCATGGACCCCATGCCTTGGGCCATGTCCTTTAACGTCTCACCTGGGGCCACGGTCAGATCGCCTGCAACCTTGACCGCGCGTTCGATCAATTCGGCATGGCGGCTTTCGTGAACGATAACGCGGCTCATTGCGGAACACACCTGACCTGCATTGAAATAGATGCCCCAACGTAGATCGGTTTCAAAGGCCTCTAAATCCGCATCACTGTGTACGATTGCAGCAGATTTGCCGCCCAATTCCAAAACACAGGGCACAACGTTTTTCGCCGCCGCGGATGCAATGGCGATGCCTGTTGGAACCGATCCTGTAAAGACGATTTGATTGACCATCGGATGCGCGCTCAGTGCTGCGCCCGCATCTGCGCCAAATCCACATAGGATGTTCACCGTTCCCTTTGGGAAACCAACATGTTCT
>CAXACF010000399.1:0-2526 GCA_963967125.1 uncultured Rhodobacterales bacterium
CCCCGTTTTCCGAAGGCACACTTGGCGCAGCACTTTTGGCGCCAACGCGTCTATATGTGAAACAATCCTTGGCTGCCTTGAACGCAGGCGGAGTGCATGCACTGACACATATCACAGGTGGTGGCCTGAGTGAAAATATACCGCGCGCGTTGGACGCGGGGCAGGGGATTTCCATTGATCTGAACACATGGGATCTACCGCCTGTGTTCCAATGGTTGATGGCGCAAGGTGGCATGGAGCAGGCCGAGATGTTGAAAACATTCAACTGTGGCTTGGGCATGGTGCTAATAGTTGATCCTGCGCAAGAGGCGTCTGTGACCCAATGTCTGACGGACATGGGAGAAGATCCCGTAACGATTGGTCAGGTTACGGCCGAGGCGGGCGTTCATTACACAGGCACATTATCGTGACAAAACGGGTTGCGATTTTCGCCTCTGGCGGCGGATCAAATGCCGTGAAACTGATGGAAAGCATGCAGGGCGATCACCCTGCGATGCCTGCGCTAATCGTGACAAACCAACCCAATGCTGGGGTTATTCAACAGGCCGAACGTTTTGGTGTTGCCTGCGAGGTGATTGATCACAAACCCTATGCCGGGGATCGCGCGTCCTTTGAAACGGAAATCCAAAATCGTTTGATCCCGCATCAGATTGACATGATCTGTTTGGCGGGGTTCATGCGCGTCCTGACCGCAGGTTTTACCGATCATTGGAGCGGTCGGATGTTAAACATTCACCCCTCACTTTTGCCGAAATATAAGGGGCTCAATACCCATGCCCGCGCGATTGAGGCGGGGGATAAACGCGCAGGCTGCACTGTGCATGAGGTGACTGCCGAATTGGATGATGGTCCGATCCTGGGACAAATCAGTGTTCCGATCCTGTCAGGTGACACACCAGCCGAACTGGCCGCGCGTGTGCTGGTCCAAGAACATCAATTGTACCCCGCGGTCCTGAAGCGTTTTGCCGTGGGGGATAAAACCCCGATTATGCGCGAAACATAAGGCTTTCCAAGTCCCTCAAAATTTTGTACCTAAAAGGGAAGCGGGGGTGTTAGAGTAGAATAAGAAATATAAATGAAGACCCTGACAACCACAAAAGAGCTTGCTGATTTTTGTTCTGATGCCGCAGGCCATCCCTATGTTACCGTTGATACAGAATTCCTGCGCGAGCGGACCTATTACTCCAAACTCTGCTTGATCCAAATTGCCTATCCAGGTGAGGGGGATGAAAACGCCGTTTTGGTGGACCCGCTTTCTGCCGAAATTTCATTAGAACCGCTATATGATCTGTTTCGAAATGAGGCGGTGATCAAGGTATTCCACGCCGCCCGTCAGGATTTGGAAATCTTTTTCATTGATGCGGGCGTTATTCCAAAACCCTTGTTTGACACGCAGGTTGCCGCGATGGTCTGTGGATTTGGCGATCAGGTCGGATACGAAACCTTGGTGCGCAAAGTTGCGAAACAATCCTTGGATAAATCATCGCGCTTCACCGATTGGTCGCGTCGCCCATTAACGGATGCGCAGAAAACTTACGCTTTGGCCGATGTCACGCATCTGCGTGTCATTTACGAAAAACTGGCCGCGAAACTGGCGAAAAACAAACGCGCGCATTGGGTCGAAGAAGAACTTCAAACACTCACCAATCCCGAAACCTATATCACCCGTCCAGAAGAGGCGTGGAAACGTGTGAAAACCCGCACGAATTCTGCGCGGATGTTGGGAACTGTGCGCGCCTTGGCCGAATTTCGCGAAGCACATGCACAATCCAACAACATTCCCCGCAATCGGGTGTTTAAGGATGATGCATTAATCGAATTGGCATCCACCAAACCGCAATCCTTTGATGATTTGCAACGCTCGCGCCTGTTGCTGCGCGAGGCGCGCAAAGGCGACATTGCCAAGGGTATTTTGGCGGCGGTGGCCTCTGCCTTGGCGCTTCCGCCCGAACACTTGCCCAAAGTGGATAAGAAAGAGGATGCGCCCGACAGCAATCCAGCACTGAGCGAAATGTTACGCGTGTTGCTCAAGGCGAAAACAGAACATTTGGGGGTTGCTGCAAAACTTGTCGCCTCTGCCTCTGATCTGGATGCCATGGCCGCGGGCGAGCGGAACTTGGACATGCTGCGCGGCTGGCGGGCCGAGGTGTTCGGAGATGAGGCAAAGCGCCTATGTCAGGGCGAAATCGGCCTCGTCGCCAAGGGCCGCGTTGTCACAACCTTTGAACTTCCAAAGTGATTAGGTGCGGATTGACAGGCTGTTCGTTTCACCAATGATCACGATTTTGCGAATACCGTCCAGCGTACCTGTGGACAGGAATTTACCAGCGGTCAGTTGACGGTTTGTGGGCGTTCCGACGGGCAGGCGCACGTCAACCTCTGCATTTAGGACGAAATGCAATTCACCAGCGGGTGCACCTTCAACCGCCTCAAACTCTGTATTCGCGGCCCCTGCGCGGGTGGCATAGGCGGTCACCACCAAAATTTTCCCGTCTGATGTGGGGTCTAATTTCAAATCCGCGATTT
>CAXACF010000400.1:0-2521 GCA_963967125.1 uncultured Rhodobacterales bacterium
CAAATCCGCCTTCGTCGCCGATCCCTGTGGACAGACCCGCGGCCGAAAGTTCCTTTTTCAAGGTGTGGAACACTTCTGATCCCATGCGCACTGCCTCGCGGATGTTTGTCGCGCTGACGGGCATGATCATGAATTCCTGGATATCAATTGGGTTGTCCGCATGTTCGCCGCCATTGATGATGTTCATCATTGGAACGGGCAAAACGCGCGCAGATGTTCCACCAATATAACGATAAAGTGGCTGACCCGTGAAATCCGCCGCGGCCTTGGCCGTTGCCATGGACACACCCAAAATCGCGTTTGCGCCCAACCGGCCTTTGTTTGGGGTTCCGTCCAATTCGATCATTGCGGCGTCAATTGCCTCTTGCTCGACCGCTTCAAAGCCAACCAAGGCATCTGCGATTTCGCCGTTCACGGCATTAGCCGCCTCGAGAACACCTTTGCCCATGTAACGTGATTTATCGCCATCGCGTTTTTCAACCGCTTCATGCGCACCTGTTGACGCACCAGAAGGCACCGCCGCACGACCCATCGTTCCATCTTCTAATGTGACGTCCACTTCCACTGTTGGATTGCCGCGGCTGTCCAAAATCTCTCTGGCGTGAATATCGATGATCATGCTCATGTCGCTACCTTTTGTTAACACTGTTGCGGGGGCTTTAGCAGGTTCTTTTCGCAAAGTGAATGCATTCTGTTAGCGGTAACGGGAAAGATAACGCTAACGATTGCGCAAACATGTCACTTTAGGAAATTTCACCTTCCGCACGCACCCGTTCGCGCCAGAAGGTATAAAGCCCAGAGGCGATCACAATCGCGCTACCGACCCACGTCAGTAGATCAGGCCGTTCCCCCAAAAAGGCCATTGCCAAAAGGGTTGAGAATATTAAACGGCTATAGCGATAAGGGGCCACAGTTGAGGCTTCTGCGATGCGTGTTGAAATGATGATTGCAAAATATCCCAGGACGGCTGTGATGATCGCAACAAAGATGTAGACCCATTCAATAGCGTTCGGTTGGATCATTTGATCCGAGAATGGCCAGATCAACACCCCCGCTGTTCCCATCGCGAAAAATCCATAAAACCCGAAAGAGGCGGAATGCAGTGTCGTTTTAATTACCCGCATTAACATGTCACGTAGCGCCAGCATCGCAACTGAGATGACCGCATAAATCATGCCAATCTGAAAATCCGCAGCGCCGGGGCGCACGATCAGCAAAACACCGCCAAATCCAATCAAAATGGCGACCCATCTACGAATGCCGACGCGTTCGTTCAAAAACAAAACCGCACCCAATGTCACGAAAAGCGGGATCGCCTGAATGATGGCGGCAAGGCTCGATAGGGGAATGCTCACAATCGCCATAATGAAAAAGGCAGCGCCAAAGAAATCGCAAAGAATGCGGATCAAAACCAAACGATCCCATGTTTGTGCAGTGAACAACGGTGTGCGGATGGCCAATGCCCAAAGCACAAAGGCCAGCGCACCGCCATAACCTACCAGAAACAGGATTTGATGCGGGGGCATGACAGGGCCCAGAAATTTCAGAAACAAATCCTCAATCGCGAAAAACGCCATTGATGCAATCATCATGGCGATCCCGCGGATATTATCATTTCTCATGTTTTGGCTTTCTTATTCAATGGAACCCCATAAAGTTCCATGCGATGCCCTTTTAGGGTGTAGCCCAATTTTCGCGCAATCTTTTCCTGTAGCGCTTCGATCTCTTCATCCATGAATTCGATCACTTCGCCCGTGCTGAGGTCGATCAAATGATCATGATGGTCGCGATCTGCGTCTTCGTAACGGGCGCGTCCATCCCCGAATTCATGTTTATCCAAAATGCCCGCTTCTTCGAACAATTTCACAGTGCGATAAACTGTTGCGATTGAAATTGAACTGTCTTCACGGGACACACGTGCATAAAGCTCTTCTACATCGGGGTGATCATCGGCCTGTTCCAATACGGATGCAATGACGCGGCGCTGATTGGTCATCCGCACCCCGTATTCCTCGCATCGTGTCAAAATCGTTCCCATGATTTGGATATCTCTTATCTCATCCGCGCCGTCAATCGCATTTCAGATTTATAAAAGATCAGGTTCGCGTCCCAAACGTTTCGCCAATGGCGCGATTGTTAACCCCTGAACGATGATTGAGAATATGACAACGACATACGTCGCAGCCAAAATCATAGGTTTCCATTCGCTGTCGGGTAGCGACAACGCAAGAGCAACGGAAATCCCCCCCTTAAGCCCGCCCCAAGTCATGATGGGGACAATACCGTTTGAAAATTCTTGGCGTCGTTGTAGCAGAAAAACAGGGATCGAGACGGCCGCAAAACGCGCCAGTAGCGCCAATCCAATCGACAAGACACCTGTGATCAAGACGTCAAAATCAAAGGTCACGGCGAACACCTCAAACCCGATCATCAGGAACAAAACAGCGTTTAGGATTTCATCAATCAGCTTCCAAAATGCATCGACATAATCGCGTGTTTCGGCACTCATCCCATGTTTTGC
>CAXACF010000401.1:0-2514 GCA_963967125.1 uncultured Rhodobacterales bacterium
TCAGATAGGCTTTCGATTTTGGGTGATCAATGAAATTATCGGCGCTCCGATCCACCATGATCGACAAAGTTTGCGGCGCGCTCCATTCCGTTTCACGCACAAATAATCCGTCTGATTTAGCAGACTGTTTCCAGTTGATCAGCCGCGGAGAATCCAAGCCATTTTCAAATTTTCGAAACTGCCAAAAATCTGATCCTGCCCCCGCAATGCGGCGGCCATGCTCGCCCATTCTAAGCGAACGACTTAGACGGCGTGCCTCTAGTAGGATTGTTTCGACTTCGTCGCTATATCGTTTCGCGTCGGGAAGGATTCCCGCATGTCCCATCATGCAGCACGCGCCCGTTGTTCGATGTCATTCAAAACGTTGCTAATCAATGCATAGATATCCATGCCCTGCGCCGCAGCAGTGTATTTCAGGCTCATCCGATGGCCTAAAACAGCATGCGCAAGTGCATGAACATCCGCCATTGTGGGCGATACGCGACCCTCTACAATTGCATGCGCCTTGGCCGCCAGAACCAGCGCCTGACCCGCCCGCGGACCAGGCCCCCAAGATACAAACTCATTCGTTAAAGCATGTGCACTATCCGCATTTGGACGTAGGGCACGAACCAATTCCAAAATGGTGGATAAGATATTTTCGCCTAGTGGAATTTGCCGTATCAATGCCTGTGCCGCAATTAAACCATCTGCATCAAAAACTGCTGATGCCTGACCATTATCGGAGCCTGTTGTCTCTAAAATAATCGCACGTTCCGTGTCGATGTCGGGGTAGCCAACCTCGATCGATAGCAGAAAACGATCCAGCTGTGCTTCGGGGAGTGGGTAAGTTCCCTCTTGTTCGATTGGGTTTTGCGTCGCCAAAACAACGAAAGGTTTTGGAAGTTCATAATTTTTGCCTGCAATTGTGACGCGACGCTCTTGCATCGCTTGTAACAGGGCGGATTGGGTACGTGGGCTGGCTCGGTTAATTTCGTCCGCTAACAACAAGGACGCGAAAATAGGCCCCTGTTGAAACTTAAAATGTCGCGTTCCATCGGCACCATCTTCCAAAACTTCAACACCCAAAATATCGGTCGGCATCAAATCTGGCGTGAACTGAACCCGCGCATTTGAAACACCCATAACGGTGGCCATTGTTTCAACCAACCGTGTTTTCCCAACACCTGGGACACCCACCAAAACGGCGTGCCCGCCCGCCAACATTGTGGTTAGAACCTGATCAACAACACGTTCTTGTCCAAAAAATCGTGTGTTGATTTGCTCTTTGGACTGGGCCAATTTGTCTTTTAGGCTAGTTAGCTGGTCAGAGAGTGTTGTGGACGACATGAGAATCCCTAAATCAAATAACAGGTTTCTAAAGAGCCTAGCGCGATAAAGGAAAATGGCAAAGTCATGAGTGGCGAGAATTCACCGATGGCCCGAGCAGAAGGCATCGCAGCAGCAGCCAGAGCGGCAAGTGGAAAAAAGGGCCCACCGCCCGTGCATTTGTGGAATCCCCCGTTTTGTGGTGATCTTGATATGCGCATCGCGCGTGACGGAACGTGGTTCTATTTGGGAACCCCAATTGGGCGATTTGAGTTAGTGAAACTATTTTCATCAATCCTGCGGAAGGACGGCGAAAAGTATTTTTTGGTGACGCCTGTCGAAAAGGTTGGGATCACCGTGGATGACGCCCCCTTTGTTGCCGTTGATTTCACGGTTTCTGGGGAAGGCGATGATCAAGTTTTGACATTTGAAACACATGTTGGGGACATGGTTATTGCCAGTGGCGAAGACCCCATTCGCGTAAAACGCGATCCCGAAACAGGGGAACCATCGCCCTATGTTCACATTCGTGCGGGCCTTGAGGCATTGATTGATCGCAAAAGTTTTTATCGCATGGTTGATATCGGATCGATCCATGAGGACTGGTTTGGCGTTTGGTCCAATGGCAGTTTTTTCAAAATTATCCCAGCGGATGAGTTAGAAGGCGCTTAGTGCGCTTCGGCCCAATGCGCACCCTGACCCGCATCAACGATCAGTGGGACATCAATGTTCAGCACTGGATCACAGGCCGTTTCCATCACGTCCTTCGCTGTTTGGATTAAACTATCCACCGCATCTTCGCGCACTTCGAACAGCAATTCATCATGAACCTGTAACAACATCTTGGCGGGTAAATGGTCAATCGCGCTTGGCATTTTGATCATCGCACGACGAATAATATCCGCGGCTGTTCCTTGGATTGGGGCATTGATCGCCGCACGTTTTGCAAACCCTGCCGTTGGACCCTTGGCGTTGATTTCAGGGGTATGAATGACGCGTCCGAATAGGGTTTCAACCCGATTATGCTCTTTCGCGAAGGCAACAGTTTGATCCATGTATTCTTTGATCCCAGGGAAGCGTTCAAAATATCGGTCGATAAACCCTTGTGCTTCTGCACGTGGGATACGCAGATTGCGGGCCAATCCAAATCCCGAAATACCGTAAATGACACCAAAATTGATGGCCTTAGCCTGACGGCGAATATCG
>CAXACF010000402.1:0-2504 GCA_963967125.1 uncultured Rhodobacterales bacterium
CAGGTTTTTGCCGTCATAATCGCCAAGCATTTTACACATTATGATTGATATTTTCGTCATTTTGACGGCATTTACTGTCATATTGACGATATTGACAAAAAACTGATACGGGCGCTGACCGACAATGCACGTGCGCCCCTGACGGATTTGGCGCGCCAACTTGGGATTGCGCGCACCACTGTACAAAGCCGCATTGAACGTTTGGAAAAGACGGGCACGATCCGGGGCTATACCCTGCGGATGGGCTATGCCAATCGCCCGATGATCCGCGCCAGTGTGCTGATTGCCTTTGATCCTCATAGTGGCGCTGAGGTCTTGGCAAAACTGCGCAGCCTACCCGAAGTGCGGCGTGCGCATACGACATCAGGGCGCTTTGATATGTTGGTGGAAATCGCCGCACAAACAACGGCAGATTTGGATCGCATTTTGGATCAGATAGGATCGGCCAAAGGTGTGAAAAGTTCCGAAAGCCTGATTTATTTGACGACAAAATTGGACCGCGGTGCGTCACTGTAACGGCCTGCGCGGTACATAAAAAAAATCCCCACAGGGGCCTGTGGGGATCATATATTTTCTAAAATTAGCGCCTATTTACGCCAAGCGGCTGGACCAATTTTGTGGATCGAATTGCCATTTGTATCGACACCAACGTTTACGGGCATATCCTCGACCTTTAGCTCGTAAATCGCTTCCATCCCCAAATCTTGGAAGGCTATGGGTTTTGCGGATTTGATCGCCTTTGACACGAGATAGGCAGCGCCACCAACCGCGATTAGATAGACCGCCTTATGCTTGGCGATCGCGTCAATCGCGATATCGCCGCGCTCGGCCTTACCGATCATCATTTTCAAACCCGTATCGTTCAAAATACGGTCTGTGAATTTGTCCATACGGGTCGATGTGGTGGGGCCTGCTGGGCCGATCACCTCGTCCCCGACTGCGTCAACGGGACCAACATAGTAAATCGCACGACCCTTAAGATCGACGGGCAATTCCTCACCCCGATCCAACATGTCGATCATACGTTTATGTGCGGCATCGCGACCCGTGTAGATCGTGCCGGACAACAGCAACGTTTGACCCGGCTCAAAGGATTGCAAAACCTCATCCGTTAGGTTGTCTACATCCACCTTAATCGCATGTGCGCTGGCCTGATCCAACAGAATTTCGGGCCAATCTTTTAGATCAGGCGGTGTAAATTCCGCGGCACCCGATCCATCCAATGTGAAATGCGCGTGTCGCGTTGCGGCACAGTTTGGGATCATTCCGACGGGCAATGACGCCGCATGTGTTGGGAAGGATTTGATTTTCACGTCCAGCACCGTTGTGATGCCACCCAACCCTTGGGCACCAATACCCAATGCGTTGACACGTTCAGCGATTTCAAGGCGCAATTCCTCGGTCCGGTTTGATGGGCCACGGCGGATCAGGTCGGCCATATCAATGGGTTCAGACAGGGCCTGTTTGGCCAATGCCATCGCCTTATCCGCGTTGCCACCGATACCGATCCCCAAAATACCAGGGGGACACCATCCTGCCCCCATGCTTTCCACACTTTGCACAACCCAATCCGCCACACTGCCAGACGGGTTCAAAGTAGTAAATTTTGATTTATTCTCTGACCCGCCCCCTTTGGCGGCGACCTCAACCTCAATCGTGTCGCCCGCGACCATTTCAACGGTCAGCATACAGGGCGTGTTGTCGCCCGAGTTTTTGCGGGAATCAAATGGATCAACCACGACAGAGGCCCGCAATGGATTTTCATCGCGCAGATACCCCTGACGCGTGCCTTCATCACAGATTTCCTGTAAGGAGCGTTTGAAATTTGTTTGCGCCTGCATCCCGTATTTGATGTGAATATTGGCGGACCCGGTATCCTGACAAATTGGACGGCGCCCAATCGCACACATGCGCGAATTGACCAAAATTTGCGACATTGCTTGTTTGGCAGATGGATTTTCCTCTTTCTCCCAGGCTGCACTCATCGCGCGGATGAAATCAGGCGGATGAAAGTATGAGATGAATTGGAACGCATCCGCGATGGATTGGATCAGGTCGTCTTCTGTAATAATTGGCATGGTCACATCTTTTTATTAGCTTGGGCGCATCATAAACGTATTTACGGCAGCTAAAAGGGCCAGGTTACCAATTTTTCAATGTTTCGTGTGGTGCCAAAGTCGTATTTGAGTGACAGGTGCATGTTCCCATCACCCAAGGTTTTGGGTTTATGGGATAATTGCCCCACTGATGTCATTTGCGACCGTATTCGCAGTCAGAACACCAGCCAATAAAAACAGCCCCAGCGCAATGATAACTGGATCAACTTTGGACTCTGTTTCCTGCGCCTCAACTGCTGCTGGAAGCGTTTCCTGCACAGACGTGTCCGCGGCACACCCACTGATCACACTGGCGATCTGCGCGATTGCGATAAATTTTTTCATTGTCGTACATCCCTTGTTAACGATGCGTCATCCAGACAAGGAAACATGTTTCAAGTCAAAGTG
>CAXACF010000403.1:0-2494 GCA_963967125.1 uncultured Rhodobacterales bacterium
GCAAGCAAACCGTGATTGTGCATGATCATAAGCCATTTATCATCCAGATCACGGGCCAATCTACGACATTCCTCTGCGCTGTCAGGCGCATAGGCGTAGGGGTGATAACATGTTAGACCCAAAATTTCCATCGCGTGCTGCGAAAGTGGCAACAACCCTTCGCCCATGGCAGACACTGCAGCACCTGCCCGCGTGTGACTGTGCAGTGCAACGTTGACCTCGGGCCGCGCACCCAAGACGGCCGTGTGAATGGCATGACCAGCCTGATTGTACGGGTAATCCCCCTGAACAACATTTCCGTCGAAATCGACCTTAATCAGATTGGACGCTGTTATTTCGTCGAACAATAGGCCGTAGGGATTGATCAAATATTGGTCGGTGGTCCCCGGCACCCGCGCACTCAGGTGAGTAAAGATTAAATCGGTCCAACCAAATTTAACGAACAGGCGATAGCACGCCGCCAAGTCGCAGCGCACTTGCCATTCTTCGTCTGAAATGTTCTCAGGTCTCGACATACCGTTAAAGCGTTATCCAACGCCCCTCATCACTTGAATCTTGGATGGCTTGGATCGCTGTTTCAAACAGCAGACCATCCTTAAAGTTTGGATAGGCTTCATCGTCTTCAAGGATTGCTTTCACAAATGCACCAACCTCAATGATTTTCATTTCATTGAAGCCAACATGGTGCCCAGGTGCTGGGCAGAAATTACCAAAGAATGGGTGATATGGTCCAATCAAAACAGTTTTATAACCGTTGGTGGACATTTCGGAATTACCGTTCATTTCGAACAGTTGGAATTCGCCCATCCGTTCCTGATCAAATTTAATCGCGCCCTTGGTTCCTGTGATTTCAAAGCCAAGGTTCATTTTGTGACCCTGACCTAACCACGATGTATGCATCGTGAACAAAGCGCCGCTTTCGAATGTGCCAAGTGCGGAAAACTGATCATCCGTTTCAACCTGACGCATTTCACCCGTGGAGGCATCGGGGCGCTCGGTGTGAATGGTTTGCAATCGACTGACCACCTCTTTGAACGGACCACATAGCCAGATTGCCATGCTGATCAAGTGGCTGCCCATATCACCCAGCGCGCCTTTGCCACCACCCTTTTTGGTCAAACGCCAAGAATGCGGAACGTTTGGATCGCACATGAAATCTTCCAAATAGATACCGTTAAAGTGGGTGATTTCACCGATACGGCCCGACGCAATCAAATCTTTGATCGCCAAAAGGCTTGGACTTTTCATGTAGTTATACCCAAGCATGGTTTTAACACCATATTCTTGGCCAACCGACACCATGGCCCGCGCATCCGCCATCGATGTCGCCATCGGTTTTTCGCACCAAATGTGTTTTCCGGATTTCGCGGCCGCCTCGGCCATTTCCCAGTGGGTGAAGTTCGGCGTACAAATGCTGACAACATCAATGTCATCTGCTTCACAGACTTCCCGCCAATCACCTGTTACCCGCTGGAAATCAAAACGGTTCGCATGCAAATCACGCGTGTTCTCGTCCGTGTCAAACAAGGCAACTAATTCGACATCAATTGGCCAATTGAATGTTGCCTTGCCGCGTTGCCAGGCCTGCGTATGCGTTCCACCCATGAAACCCATGCCCAAAACGCCGACGCGTAATTTTTCCAGTCCAATTTTATTTTCGGGTTGCCCCGCAATGTGAATTTCACGCTTCATGTGTAATCTCTAACCCTGCTGTTGCACAAACATCTAAGATGTTTTGATAGCCTTTTTGTGAAAATTCGTATGGTGGCGCTTTTGCCGGGTCTTGTTCAGCCTCAACAACAATCCAACCGTTGTAATCTGCTGCCTTAAGTTTTTGGGCAACAGATAAAAAATCGATGCATCCATCACCCGGCACAGTGAATGCGCCCGCGATCACGGCATCAAGGAAACTGCGGTTATTTTCACGAACATCTTTGACGATTTCGGGACGGATATCCTTGAAATGCACATGATGTATGCGGTCCATCCACCGATCCATTGTACGGGCAATGTCCCCACCCCCGAATAGCAAATGACCAGTATCAAAACACAGATTTACCTCGGCACCAGAAAATTCCATCAACCAATTTACGTCATCCTCGCTTTCGATCATGGACCCCATGTGGTGGTGATAGGCCATCGGCATGCCGCGATCCTTCATCCACTTCGCAACCTCGGTCAATTTTTCCGCGTAGGCTTTAATTTCATCACGCGTTAACTGCGGACGGTCATTGACGGGTACGTCAATCATGCCCTGCACCGTGTTCGAACATTCGGCAAAAACGATACAAGGTGCATTCAATGCTATAAATTGATCAACTTGTTGCTGGACGGCGTCGCATTCTTCGGACGCGGTGTTGTTCAGCAAATTACCACTGCACCAGCCGCCACATAGGCCAATGTCATATTTTTCCAAAAAGGAACGAAGTCCGTCGGTATCATGCGGCATCCGCTGTCCACGTTCAACGCCTGTGTATCCAATTTCACGCGACTC
>CAXACF010000404.1:0-2485 GCA_963967125.1 uncultured Rhodobacterales bacterium
GCAGGTGCGTCCGACAATGATTAGGTTTTATTGCCCAAATCAGTGATTTTTTGCCATAACGCGTCATCGACATGCACGCTTGTCATTGGATCACGTTGTGCCCCTGGAATGCGTGCGCCTTCATCTTCTGCAATCGCATCCGCTAGTCTTTGGAACCGTTCCCCAAATTGATCACCAAAGGTTGTGGTATCCATAATGATATATGTTTGGCCCAAGCGGTGGGGCGGGCCATCTGCCAGTTTCAGGCCACCAACATCCAATGAATTAACCGACCCAGTCATCGCCGATGCCATCAATTCCGCCAACAGACCAAAACCCCAACCTTTATAACCGCCCGCACTGCATAGGGATCCTTTTAATGCGGCCTCTGGATCGTCGGTGGGGTTGCCATTTTCGTCGACTGCCCAGCCAAATGGAATTTTTTCACCCGCGTATTTCGCCATGGTGATTTTGCCCAAGGCCACCGCAGATGTAGAAAAATCAAAATGCATTGCCATGCCGCCTTGTCCGTCTGGAACGGAACAGGCAATTGGATTTGTTCCTATAACGCGTGATTTACCCCCCGGTGCCGCAACCACAGGAGATGCGTTCGTGAATCCCAGACCGATCAAACCATGGGCTGCGATCTGTTCCGTGAAATAACCCAGCGATGTGCATGTGTGACTGTTGCTGACAGAGTAAAGCGCAATACCAGTTTCACGCGCGACGTTGCACGCTGTTTCCAACCCCTTGGCGAATGCAGGTTGTGCAAACCCTAACTGGGCGTCGGACAAAACCGCGGAGGTTCGTGGTTTGGTCACAATCGGATCGGCGCGTCCATCAACACGGCCCGAGGCCAACTGAATGCAATAACTTTCGACATATTGCAGTCCACATATAACATTGCCATAGGATTCAGAATGCGCGGTGGCCTTTGCCACTGCAACGGCGGGACCCTCTGCGGCGCCATGGGCAATTAAAGCGCGATGCGTGGCAGTGTGAATTTCTGGGATTGTCAGGTTTGGCATGGTTACGCTCTCAAATAAGGACAATCAGATTAGTACTGAATCACGTCCGAATGTCCATTTTCAAATTTACAAAATGTTCACAGACTTGAAATCAAACTGACGCAAAGCAGCGTCAAGTAACCCTTACTTTCATAGTATCCGAAAAAGGGTTTGATTTATGACAAACATGAGACTTTCTTCTATCATCTTGGTCGCTCCATTGATGATGACAACTGCGCTAACCGCCCATGCAGGTGGTCACGGTGCGAAAACCATCGGTCAAACAACAGCACTGATCGCAGAAGCAGGTTTGGCAACAACAGAATTGAAAGATGGTGAAAGCGCAAATACCAATTTCCCATACGCAAATTTCAAAGCATTGGCGACTGTTGGTGAAGTAGACGCGGAAACAGGAATGGCTCTAACAGGTTATCCAGATGGCCAGGCCGCATGGTTGGCAGATGAAAACACCATTCGTGTGGTGTATCAGTCCGAATCTTATGCAACCATGGGACGCGCGCCGAAGCCCGAAACCTATCCTTGGGTCATGCAGAATGGTGTTTCTTTCACTGGGTCACACATTCATACGATCGACTTTGATCGCGCCGCATTTGCAGATTTCATGGGTAATGACGCGGCAGCCGCATCCATGGTTAAAGGATCAGGTAAACTTTTCCACACTGTCTATAATGCCTTTGGCGAAATGGTTGCGTCACCTTCATATGATCCAGCGGATCTTGCTGGCAAATGGGGTAATCAAACACGTCCAGATGGCACATTGGTTCAGTTCAGCCCAAAATTCCGCCTAAGCGAAGCGGACTACTTCTTCCAGAGTTTCTGCGGCGCTTGGTACGAGCAGGCAAATAAATATGGCGATGGCATTGGTTTTGCCGATGACGTTTGGCTTGCGGCAGAAGAATGGGAAATTGGTCGCATGTTCCCTGCAGGGTCAGCTGACTCAGCAGCTACCATGGGATTGGCCAGTGTTGTTGTCGATATTGCAAACGGCGTTGCATACACAGCACCAGCACTTGGCCAAACTGGTTACGAAAAAATGATGCCAATCAACTCAGGTCACAAAGACTATGTTGTTGTTGTCACATCTGGTTACAACCACGGTCAGGAACCAAGCCCGCTTAAAGTTTACGTTGGGATGAAGCACCGCAACGCGGACGGCTCAATGATTGATTACGCAACTGCAAATGAACGCGACAGCTTCCTTGCTCGTAACGGTCTGCTATTCGGCAAACTTTACGGTATGGCGGTTACGAACGAGACTGCGGCGGAATTGGTATCTGAACCTAACCCAGAAAGCAAAATGATTGACGATTATATTCGTGATGCGGACGCGCCAAATTCATTTGCGGCAACATACGTTCCAACATCGTATCAATGGGGTGGTTGGAATAAACCCGTTGCTGTTCAAGATACTGAAATGATGCTGTGGGAAAATGAGAAAGAGCAGCCAGAAGGACATATTTATTTCAATGGTGATAGCA
>CAXACF010000405.1:0-2482 GCA_963967125.1 uncultured Rhodobacterales bacterium
CCAAAGCTAAGCCCAAGGGAAAGGGTGACCGCCGTGATCACATCATCCAATTTCAATTCCGCAGGAATTTCATAAATTCCGCGAATGGATGGGTCCCAAACTCCGCCGCCTGAGACATAGTTTACAAAGGCGAAAATTGTATCGACGTAGATGGCAAAAAGGCATCCCAAAACAGTTCCAAACAAAGTGCCGAGAACCCCAGTGAACGCGCCACAGAGGAAAAATACGCGCAAAACAGCGCCCTCGCTTAATCCCATCGTGCGTAGAATACCGATATCACGCCCCTTATTTTTAACCAACATGATCAAACCCGACACGATGTTCATTGATGCGATGGTGACCAGGATCGACATGATGATGAACATCACGTTGTCCTCAATCGTCAATGCGCGCAGATAATTGCCCGAGGCATCTTTCCAGCTCCAGAATTGGATGTAGGGCGGCACCGATGGTGCCATGCGTGCAACCACGTCTTCGACCTGATCAGGTTCTGTCACCAATATTTCGATTTCATCTGCGCGATCTGCGCGATTGAAATAGTCCTGCGCCGCGGTAAACGGCATGTAAACGCGCACCTTATCCATGTCATGTCGACCAGCGGAGAAGATAAATGAAACAGGAAACGACTTTACACGGGGACTCGTGCCGAATGCCGTTTTAACGCCATCTGGACTGATCAATTTGATTTGATCTCCCACCCCGACGCCTAAGGCGCGTGCAACGCCTGATCCGATTGCAACACCATTTGCAAAATCATCCACACGCCCGATAACAGTTTCGGGGTCTACAATGCGGCGTAGGTCCATCAAATTGTTTGGCGATATTCCAAACACCTCAACCCCTGCGTTGGTGCTGTTTGCGTTGGCCATGACTTGACCTTTGATCAGGGGGGCAGCGCGCTTTACACCGTCTGCAGACCGCAGGATATCCGCCAGTTGTTCATAATTTTGAATGCTTCTGTCGACTTGGTTCTGCCCTGTCGTCTGGGGTAGGCGATAAATGGTCACATGGGCGTTGGCACCTAACACTGTATCTACAATTTCTGTGCGAAATCCTGACCGTACAGCCAATGTTGCAATCAATGCAAAAACCGCCAGTGTAATCCCAATCAGGCTGATCCACGTCATCGTGCTTACGCCGCCCTCGGTGCGCTTGGAACGCAGATACCGCCAGGCAATCATAAACTCGTATTTTGAAAATGGATGGGGTGTACCCTTCACATTCTGCTCCTTCTATCTTGGGTTCAACTTGCGCAGATCGGTTCAGATGGTCAAGCCGCCTTGGCAGATTTTCTCTGATGTCCTATAGATTCCCACAAAACAGTAAGAGGCCAGAAAATGAGCAACCCAAGATACGCAAAATTGGTTCAAGGATTACCTGCAACCGTTCCGTTTGTTGGCCCCGAAACCCAAGAACGTGATCGTGCATCTGCATTTGATGCCCGTCTTGGGGCGAATGAAAATATTTTTGGTCCCTCACCCAAAGCAATTGCGGCCCTGAACAATGCGGCGTCTGATATTTGGATGTATGGTGATCCAACCAGTTTCGATTTGCGTCAAGCACTCAGCACGCATTTAGGGTGCGCTATGGGCAATGTTGTGGTCGGCGAAGGTATCGACGGATTGTTGGGGTATTTGGTGCGTCTGCTGGTTGATGCAGGCGATCACGTTGTGACATCTGACGGGGCCTATCCAACCTTTAACTATCACGTGGCAGGCTTTGGCGGCACATTGCACAAAGTCCCATACAAAGACGATAAAGAGGATTTGCCCGCATTGCTGGCCAAAGCGGCAGAGGTTGACGCAAAACTTGTGTATTTCGCGAACCCAGATAATCCGATGGGCAGTTGGACAACAGGCGCTGAAATTGAAGCAGCGTTAAATGATATCCCATCCGGGACTGTGTTGTTACTGGATGAAGCCTATGTCGAATTTGCGCCAGCAGATGCAGTGCCATCCATAGATATTGAAGACCCGCGTGTCATTCGGATGCGTACGTTTTCCAAAGCCTATGGGATGGCCGGCGCCCGTGTTGGTTACGCTTTTGGGGCGACAGATTTGATCACAAGCTTTGAAAAAATCCGTAACCATTTCGGCATGAACCGCGCGGCGCAAATGGCGGCGATTGCGGCGTTGCAGGACGTGGATTGGTTGCGCAAAACGATTTCTGACGTCGAAACATCTCGGCAGGCGATTTCCCAAATTGCAGCGGACAATGGTTTAGTTGCGCTGCCATCTGCGACGAACTTTGTCACAATTGATTGTGGTCGTGATGGGGACTATGCGCGGCGCGTTTTGGGAAGTTTGGTGGCGCAGGGCGTTTTTGTGCGCATGCCTTTCGTCTCACCCCAGGACCGCTGCATTCGCATCAGCGTGGGCCGCGAACAAGATTTAGAATTCGTCGCAGCCGCATTGCCAAAGGCGCTTGCTGACGCTTAGGCACCTGCAATCACATGCGCGGCTGCGTCGATTGCACCTGTTCC
>CAXACF010000406.1:0-2470 GCA_963967125.1 uncultured Rhodobacterales bacterium
GTGCCTTTTTTCCACCTGGTACGTTATCGGATATGCATTCATCGGGGATTGGAAAGGTGCTCTTGGCGCATATGGATGTAGATCGCCGACAGCGCATCATAAAAACGATGTCACTGGAAAAATATACGAAGTTCACGATTACTGATGTCGATGCGCTAAATCGTGATTTGGACAACATCCAAAATCGTGGCTACAGCATTGATAATGAAGAACGAAATTTGGGAATGCGGTGCATCGCAGCCCCCGTGTTTGATTTCAATCGAGAGGTTATTGCAGGCATCTCTGTCTCTGGGCCGACCAGTCGGGTTGGGACCGAAAATTTGCCCGAAATTAGTGTCGCAGTGATGCACGCATCTGAGGCATTGACCGAGGCGATCGCGGGCACACCACCCTCTGACTAATGGCCCGTGTTTCAGTCTTCTTCGGTGCGCGGTCACAATCAAAGTGAAACAAAAAATGTAGACAGAACGTGATTACAGGCTAATCTGACCTAAGTGCAGTGGCTGTGAAAGTGCCTGTCGTCGATCTAGTCGGCGATGCAAACTACATGATCCTGTGCGTAAATTTGGGTGCTGCGCTTTACGTTACGGCACCCATACGGGAGGTAAAAAATGAAGAAAATAATTGGAACAGCGGCACTGTGTGCTGCGGTAATGGCTGGTGGTTCGGCGTTTGCATTTGAATGTAAACGTGGGGAAGCATCCTTTGATAAACCCGGCGGGTTTCCAGAGCGTGCTTTGACGATGATCGTACCATATGGTCCTGCAGGTGGATCGGGGCAGGTTGCTGCTGCGATGGCCGAAGCGGTGACAGAACTGACTGGCATTCCAATCAATCGCGATCACAAACCGGGTGGGTCTGGGACCGTTGGAATGACGGCCTATATGGCGGCACCCGCAGACGGGTATAACGTTTTGGAACACATTGATGATGCATCCTCTGCGCATGCGCTGGACTCATCGCTTCCAAACCCAGCTGAGGATTTGATCCCGCTGGTGGTAAGCCAGGTGACATTCAGTCAGGTCTATATCCGCACAAATGAAACGCGCTTTAGCGATTGGCCATCCTTTGTGGAATGGGTCAAGGCGCAGAACGGCGCAGCAACCATCGCGAACGTGTCCAAAGAAGGATCGATGGAGCGTGTTACGATGG
The DNA here is from genome assembly GCA_963967125.1 of uncultured Rhodobacterales bacterium. Classification (GTDB taxonomy): domain Bacteria; phylum Pseudomonadota; class Alphaproteobacteria; order Rhodobacterales; family Rhodobacteraceae; genus HIMB11. Next base: position 1,153 of record CAXACF010000406.1, read on the forward strand.
GCTTTATCACCGACGCAAGTGGTATGCAGATCCAGCAGATTTCATTTGACAAGGGCGCCCCACGTTACGGCGCATTGTTGGGTGGGCAGGTGGATGCTCTGTTTGAACAACCAGGTGATGTGCGTAACTTCTTGGATGCAGATCAGTTTAAACCGATCCTAACAATCTTTGATGAACGTCCAGGCGCGTTTGCAGATACCCCAACGCACCGTGAAATGGGGATGGATTTTGATCCACTGCTTCGTTTCCGTGGGTTCTATGTGCATGCAGATGCACCCGCGGATCGTGTTGAATGGCTAAAATGGGCCTTCCAGCGCGGATATTGCGAAGACAGCTATCAGGCATTTAACGATTCAAAATTCATGACCGTGATCGACAGCTATCGTGATACGGATGGTGCCAAAGATTTGATTGCACGTTCAATCGACCAATATCGCGAAGTCTATAAGGCCATGGGCCTAGACGTGAAATAAACAAACTATAATCAACATAACATGGCGCCCTTTGGCGCCATGTTTTCGGTTGCGAGCATGGGAATATACTGTGGGACGACTAACACTCAGTAATCTGATCGAGGCCGCGATCTTTTTCTTGATCGTCGGCATTTTTTACGCCTTTTCGTTTGAATTTAATCAACCCATCGAAATCTATATCTTTGGGGCCACTGCATGGCCGCGGGTTGTGATTTTCTTGTTGCTCTTGGCAACACTTGGCAACCTTTGGTTCCATCATCGCCATGGGAACGCGACACAGGCGACATTGGGACAAACAGACGATAAAGCCGACTTTAGCGAGGCTGGAACCGTGCGCCGTATGGTTGCCGTTCTGCTGACACCGTTCGTGTTTGCCTATCTGCTAAAGCCTGTTGGAATATATTTCAGCGCACCGTTTTTTATTGCCGCAATCATTTGGTTATTTGGCGAACGCAGATGGAAGGCGATCTTGATCATGACGCTGTTCATTTACTGCGTGTTCATTGGGTTGTTCCTTATGATTTTGAATGCCCCATTGCCGCAAGGCAACGTGTCGCCTTTCTATGATTTCAGCGCTTGGGTGCTGAAACTGAATGCCAAACTACAAGGGATTTAACGCAAGATGATCGAGAATTTCTTAGCGGGTTCCGCAGCTCTTTTTGGTGATCCCTTTACGATAGGTATCTTTGTCTTTGGTGTCGTGGGTGGCATGTTGTTCGGGGCAATCCCCGGGGTCAGCATGCTGACATTGGCCGCAATTTTGTTACCCTTTACCGCGGGTTTGGAACCTGCGCAGGGTGTGATGTTATTTGCGGTTATCTATTGTACTGGCACCTATGGCGGTG
>CAXACF010000407.1:0-2460 GCA_963967125.1 uncultured Rhodobacterales bacterium
CAGCTATGCAAATGCCCAATGCAATCACTTGGGAGGGCTGGGTCACGCCGCCTGACTATGCAGGATTGCCAACTCTACCTCAACGACCTTACGGATCGCGACGAGTTAGAGTTGCTGGCAGGATCACGTATTTTGACGCATTTTTACGGTGCTGTGGGCGATCACATCCTAACCGAAACCGTGTCTCGCCGGATTCAGGATGTCCCGCCTGCAAACGATCAGAAACAGGAATTCACTATCGCGCAAGCGGGTGAGATTGCGATCACTGGTCAAAATGCAAAGGTTTGGACAGTGACCTTACGTGCCGATGAAAGTCCCACAGTGACGCTGGATCAGGCATTTGAAACAGATTTCTTTGGTGTGTCTAAGTTGGGCTATCGCGTGACGGACGATTATGGTGTGACCGAAATAAGTGCAAAAATCATGCTGGATATTGATCAGCTTGATCGCAGATACGGACTTCGCGTTTCCCCAGATACAAACGAACCGATGATTGTCGAAATCCCCCTTCCTATCGCGGGGAGCCGCAAGGATTTTGCCGAAATTTGGCAATCAGATTTTTCAAAAGAACTCTGGGTACATATGCCTGTTGTCATGACATTGTCCGCGCGTGATGCGGCGGGGCAGTGGGGGCAGTCAGACCCCATAATGTTGGATTTACCAGGGCGTCGTTTCTTTGATCCTCTTGCATCTTCGATCATCGAAATGCGGCGTGATTTATTGTGGTCTGCGAAAAATACAGATCGCGTGGCCCGCATGATGCGGATGGTGCGCTATCAACCAGAAACAGAGTTTCGGGATAGTGCAGATTTAACACGATTTTCCGCAATCCTTGATGCGTTGGAAACGGCTCGCGACGATGGTGTTTTGGATGCGAAATTGCCTCATATCACCGAAGATTTGTGGTCGCTTGCAATTGAAATTGAGGAAGGGGATGTTGACGATGCACTTCAGCGCATGCGCGAAGCGCAAGAACGCCTAAGCCAAGCGATGAAAAATGGGGCCTCGCCCCAAGAGATTGAACGCCTGATGCAAGAGCTGAAAGAGGCGAATGAAAATTATATGCGCCAATTGCGTCAACAAAGCGAACGCGCCGAACGCAATGAATTTGATCAATCCACACCTGGCGAACAAATGAATATGGACATGGCCGACATTCAAGCCATGATGGATCGCATTCAAGAATTGATGGAACAGGGCCGCATGGCCGAAGCTCAGCAAGCCTTAGAAGAGCTACAACAGATGATGGAAAATCTGCGCCTAAGTGAAAACAATCAGGGCGGAGAAGGCGGGCAAAGCAGCGCCCAAGGATTGGCGGATATTCTACAGGATCAACAAGATTTATCGGACGATGCGTTCAATGATTTGCAAGAAGAGTTTTCAAATCCGAACGGCCAAGAAGGCCAAGACGAACAAAACGGAAAAAGTGAACAGCAGCAGGGCCAAGGCGAACAACAGGGCAGCGATTTTGCCGATCGTCAAGGGCAATTGCGCGAACGTTTAGACCGCGAACGTTCAAACATTGAAGGTGCGCTCGGTGAAGAAGGTGAAGATGCTCAGCGCTCATTGGAACAGGCAGATCGTGCCATGCGCCGTGCAGAAGAGGCGCTTGAAAATGGGGATTTGGACAGTGCCGTCGATCAGCAGGCGCAGGCCATGGATGCCCTACGTCAGGGTATTCGCGATGTTAATCGCGCCCAGCGATCAGAAAATTCGGACGTGCAACAAGGAAACAGTGACCAACAAACGGGGCAGGGGCGTGATCCATTGGGGCGCCCCCAAAGGGGCGATGGATCCTCTGGTACAGCAGAGGCGCGCCGTGATGGCCAAGACCCAGAAGCACAGGCCGCCGAATTGTTAGAGGAAATACGCCGCCGTGGGCCTGGCCGACGGGGATCGAGGTCAGCCCCTCATAGCGGCCAATGCCGTGATCGGCATGGACGACGAGATCGCCCGGCGTGAGCATCGCCAGTTCGGCGAGGAAAGCATCGGCCGATTTCTTGCGCTTGTTGCGGCGCACGAGGCGGTCGCCGAGCATGTCCTGCTCGGTGAGCAGCGCGACCTGGGGGCTGCTGAAGCCGTGGTCGAGGGGGAGGATGAGGAGCGCAACAGAAACTCCCCTCCCGCTTGCGGGAGGGGTTGGGGGAGGGACGTTTGCAGCTTTCGTGGGCGGTGGGGTGGTGGCAGGCCCTCCCCCAGCCCCTCCCGCAAGCGGGAGGGGAGCAGAAGCGCCCAGCGCTTCCTTCCCCGTATCGACCAGCTTGCGGTTGGTCGCGGCATTGGGCTTAGGCGGAAGAGCACACGTCCGAACTCCAGTCACCAACGACCAGTTCGCATGCCGCCTTCTGCTTGAAGAAAAAAAGAGGAATATAATGCTTAGATAGGAAGAGCACACGTATGAAATCCAGTAACCTGCGTATCTCTCGTATCCCGTCCTCTCCTTGAAAAAAAACAGAAACA
>CAXACF010000408.1:0-2453 GCA_963967125.1 uncultured Rhodobacterales bacterium
TGGTGGAACTGGATGATGCGGCCCACGGGGTTGAGGCATGCTTGGACGCCTTGGAATTTAACCCACATGATTTGGAACTGACCGAGGAACGCCTGTTCGCAATTCGTGCCCTGGCGCGTAAGCACGCTGTCGCGCCTGATGAACTCCCAACATTGGCGCAGGATTTAAGCGCCAAGCTGGATTTGCTGGATATGGGGGCAGGGGGACTTAAGGAATTGAATGCCGCCGTTGCTGCGGCGAAGACTAGCTATGACGAGGCCGCTGGTGTCCTAAGCCGCGCACGTAAATCGGCAGCTCAGGCACTGGATTTGGCGATGGGTGCCGAATTGGCACCATTAAAAATGGAACGTGCTGTGTTTACCACACAGGTCAAGGATGCCGATCCATCGGCAACGGGAATGGATCAGGTGGATTTCGTTGTTGCCACCAACCCCGGTGCGCCGGCGGGTCCATTGGCAAAAATTGCATCTGGTGGAGAACTTAGCCGCTTTCTCTTGGCGCTAAAGGTATGCTTGTCCCGCGATGGTGCGCAGAACACCATGATCTTTGACGAAATTGATCGCGGCGTTGGCGGCGCCACGGCGGATGCGGTGGGGCGGCGTTTGTCGCGTTTGGCGCAGGATGCGCAGGTTTTGGTTGTCACCCATTCCCCACAGGTTGCCGCCCTTGGCGATCGCCATTTCCAGGTGGCGAAACAACAAAGCGCGGATATGACACTGTCACGCGTTGATCTGCTGTCGGACACAGCGCGTATCGACGAAATTGCGCGTATGATTTCGGGCGATACGATCACGACCGAGGCACGCGCAGCCGCACGGACATTGATTGAGGGGCGTTAAGCCTTAATCACGCACCAATTTCCCAGGATTCATCAGGTTGTTTGGGTCAAGCGCCTGTTTGATCGCGCCCATCACATCCCATGCGGGACCGTGTTCGGCCTCCATAAATTTTTTCTTACCGATACCCACGCCATGTTCGCCCGTGCAGGTGCCGCCATAGGCCAGTGCGCGTTGTGCCATACGATCAGATAGGGCAAGCGCTGTTTCATGTTCCGCTTTATTTTCAGGATCAAGAAGTAAGACAGAATGGAAATTTCCATCCCCAACATGCCCCAATATTGGCCCCATCAGGCCCGATGCAGCGATATCCGCGCGGGTTTCTTCGACCGCATCGGCCAAATGAGATATTGGCACACAGATATCGGTCACAACCGCGCGCGCGCCTTTGCGTGCTGCTAAAATTGCGTAATATCCATTGTGGCGCAGGGACCAAAGCGCTGTGCGATCTTCGGTTCGTTCGGACCATTCAAAATCCTGCCCACCGTTTTCACGGCAAATTGCGCCGAATGTTTCGGCGTCTTGTTTTACGCTATCCTCGCTTCCATGCAATTCAAACAACAGATGTGGCATGGGGGGCATGTTGCGATCTGCATAGGCGTTAAAGGCGTGAACTGTTGCCGTGTCCACAAATTCCATGCGTGCCATCGGCAATGCGATTTGGATCGTTTCAATCACGCTTTGCACCGCACCCTCAAAACTTTCAAAGGCGACAATGCCTGCGCTGATCGCCTCGGGGATGGGGTGTAATTTCAGGGTCAGTTCGGTGATCAGGCCCAGCGTGCCCTCTGATCCGACCATTAGTGCCGTTAAATCATAGCCAGCGGATGTTTTTTTCGCATATGTGCCTGTTTTGATGATACGCCCATCGGCCAAAACCACCTCTAACGCTTTGACCGCATCGCGCATGGTGCCGTATCGGACGGTGGTTGTTCCGCTGGCCCGTGTTGCGGCCATGCCGCCGATGGATGCGTTTGCGCCGGGATCAACACTAAAAAATAGGCCTGTATCGCGCAGCGCCTCATTCACCTCTTTTCGTGTGATGCCGGGTTCCACTGTGATCAGCATATTTTCAGGATCAATATGCCGTATCTTATTCATCTGTGAAAAATCGATTGTTAGGCTGCTGTCATCTGCCCCTGTCTGCGCCTCAAGCGAGGTGCCCGTCCCCCAACCGACCATTGGAACGTCAGAGCGGGAACAGATTTCAACGATGCGCTGAACCTCATCCGTTGTTGTGGGATAGGCCACCGCAGCAGGTGGCATCAGGTCAAAATGGCTTTCGGATCGACCATGGATTTCACGATCAGATTCTGACGTTGTGAAACGATCCCCCAACAGTTGGCGCAAGGCTTGGGTCGCATTTTGCTTGATCATTGCATCCCTCTGATATTTCATAGCATTTATGGAACACTAGTGCTCTGGCACGAAAATGAAAAGGCAGCAGTCGTATGTCCGCGTTGGGTGAGTTTTTGGACGGTGTGTTCGCGCGTCTTCGCCTGCGATCTTTGCGGATGTTTTGGCATGTTGGTTTCTGGGGGCTGGCACTTGTGATTGGTATTGCCAGTGGTTTTGCCGCCGTGTTGTTTGGGATGGGTATTGCCTGGATCCAAACCT
>CAXACF010000409.1:0-2453 GCA_963967125.1 uncultured Rhodobacterales bacterium
TCATCTTGCCCGCGTCATCCTTGAATATGCGCAGTTTGGTGATTTTGTTGATCAATTGATCGGCCTCGGCCTCTGTGTCACCCGCCATGGCGCAGATCAGGATCAGCAGGCCCGCACCTGTCGACCCGATTTTTTGACCCTCAACCTTTACCTCTGCCTCAGTCACACGTTGTAATAGGGCGCGCATATCATCCTCCTGGATTGGTGGCATGTAGGTAGCCAACTGCAACCGCAACGCAAAGCCCCAAAACAATGGCCATGGCAATTTTCCATGTGGAATAGGGGCGTTCCCCCTCAACTCGACCCGTGCGCGCGTACACCACAAAACGATATGTTTTACCGCGGTATTTGTGGGCGGCAAGCCACACGGAAAATAGGATGTGTTTGAATGTGATCTCTAGGTCTGAGGTGTTGATTTAATGCATCCGCTGGCGAATTCCGCCGATATTAAAAACGTTCGTTTTGCGCAATTACTACGCTCCGTAGGCGTGCGCCTCAGTAATTCTATCATCCAAAGCAACGTAGTATCCTTCGGCACGGAAACCCACGATATATTTGGGGAATAGGGCACCAATTTCGATACGTTACATGTCCTGTTGCTAACTTTGTGGTTTGTTTAATAACTCTGAAATTTCATACAAGAATGGCCGCGCCTGATCCAAGGTCATCCCAGGAAGTAGGCGTGGGTTATATAAAATCTGCAACATCACCGCATCCATGCTGGTCAGCGTTGCAAATTCATCATCATCGTTAAATATACTAGGGCGGGCGTAAGGGCTATCATTGGCGAGCCCGAGGCCTTGTGCAAGTTCCTCTTCTATGCATGCACGCTGCATCAGTGGGGGGTGTTCTGCGCGAATCATGGCGATTGCATGCGTGTATCCGCGCCTTTCGTCTTCATTGGAAAACGCCATCACCATGCAATGGACATCCTCTGGCATCATGGCGACGATCTGTTTTGCCAAGGCGCCGATTTGCGGGCCGCGGGATGCTAAAAAGGCATCCATTTGTTCATTGTCATCCTGCCCCATGAACAGAACATCAAAATTGGGTTTTCTTGCTGACACCAGCATCGGATGACCTGTTATCCGAGATAGTTTGTTAACATATTTTGCTACCGTTACGTGTGTCAATTTCGCACGATTTCGATTAACAGATTTTCCAAAAACAGGATTGAAACGGACCGGTGTCGTCCATTTTTCCAGGTGCGAGGCCTTAGAAATACGCGTAAACCCAATGGTGGCGTCATATTCATCGTAAAATGCGATGTCCTGAAAATGGCGCAGAATATCGTGCATATCGAAGGGCGTATCTGGCCCACCACCATCGGTTCGCATTAGGCCGCGCGATAATTGTGATTGCTCAAATCGTGACAGGCGTTCCATCAACTCGGATTGGGCGACAGAAATTGGAACCTCTGCCGCGATATCGCTCCGATCAAATTGCCTTACGCTCATTCCACATCCTGACAGGGCAAGTGCGCCCAGAAGTGGAAGAAACAGGTTAGGCCAAATGTTGTTCATTTCGCATCATCACCTGCTTTTTTATCGTTATCAAGGCTTGCCATGTTGCGTAGTTTGGCTGCGGCCAATTCAGTGCCTCTGTCTTTGCCTGAAACGGCGAACACGAGGCTTTCTTCTACCTTGCCTATCTGGTCAGCGTTTGCCTGCCCCGGCGTCAAAAACACGGCGTTTTAAAAGGTTTTCGGGGGAAAGTTTAGCGTCCCGTTCGCCGTACTGTTCGCCGCACCTGGGGCTTTTCATTCCGCGTCTTAGGGCCTTTGCGCATGGGGCGTTTTGGTTTTGGGGCTTCTTCAAAACTTTCGGCGTCTAATCCCAATTGATCGCGCAGGACCTTGCGCCGCACTTCTTCGACTTCACCGCTTTTCAAATTGCCCAATTGAAACGGACCATAGGAAACCCGCAACAGGCGGTTCACGCTTAGGCCCACGGCCTCCATCGCGCGGCGAATTTCGCGGTTTTTGCCCTCGCGCAAACCTACGGTCAGCCAAGCATTTGCGCCTTGTTGGCGATCAAGGCTGATCTGCATAGGTTGAAATTTTTCACCCTCAATCACGATCCCCTTGCGCAGGGGCTCAAATGTTTTTTCTTCTGGGCGTCCGTTGACGCGCACGCGGTATTTGCGCAGCCACCCTGTCGAGGGCAGTTCCAATTTACGCTTTAGCCCTCCGTCATTGGTCAACAGCAATAAACCCTCAGAATTCAGGTCCAAACGCCCTACACTCATCACGCGAGGCAATTCGGGGGGCAGTTCATCAAAGATCGTCGTGCGCCCCTGTTCGTCGCGGGTCGTCGTCACAAGCCCAAGAGGTTTGTGATACAACCAGAGCCGCGCAGGTTCAGGTGGGCGCAATTCTTTGCCATCAACAACAATGCGATCACTGGGCAGCACATTCAAAGCGGGCGAGGAAATGGGCGTGCCATTCACACTGA
>CAXACF010000410.1:0-2448 GCA_963967125.1 uncultured Rhodobacterales bacterium
GCCACCGCCGCCTCCGGCGTGTTGGCGGTGTGGGCCAGGCGCACAAACCCATCGGATCTGTTTAATTTCCCAGATAATGAATTTGTGGCGGGCTTCCTTGGATCACCCAAAATGAATTTCTTTGATGGTGAATTAACGGATGCGTCGACCCCTACATTCAATGGATCAGGGATGCAGATAAGTGGTCTTCGTCTTGTTGCGACGGAAAAGTCAAACGGTGCCGCGGTTCGCATGGGTGTAAGACCACAACATTTGGTCTTGGACCCCAATGGCCAGCTAAAAGGTACAGTGACGCTTGTCGAACGCTTAGGTACAGAAACCGTCGTTGAATTGCGCACCCAAAACGGAACACCATTCCGTTTTGCAGGACAAGATGTACCCGAAATAGAAGTTGGTCAGGACCTTAGCTTTGGCTTTGATCCGTCACTGGCTCATCTATTTTAATTAGATCACCTTCATCCATTTCTTCCTGATTTGCTCCCATCAAAAGTGGGAGCATTTCAATGCCTGTACTTGTCTGCATTTCATTTTGCGGCGCTTCCTTCCAGCTTAGGGTATCCAGCGCATCACATGATGAACAGACAGGCACCCAATCGGAATGGATGGTGTTACACTTGTCACAAACCCACTGGGGTCCACGCGGTGCAGACAATGCCCTGGTCAACCAGCCGCGCACAACCTCATCCGAGCTGCCTTCACCACGCTCAATCGCGGCCATAATCGTTAGGGCACGTGCATCGGGTTCGTTGTCCACGATATCCCCCAATGCGCGTCGCGCCTCTGGAAAATCTTCGGCTGCAAGGTTCAGTTCAGCCATCATCAAACGTGATTCAATGTGATCTGGGCTTAACTTTGAAAGCTGCGCAAAACGCTTTAAGCGCTCTTGCGGTGTTTCGTTTGGTGCGATTTCAGAAAAGGCTGCTGCCAAATCAGGGTGTGGCTGACTTTCCCAGGCCTTTTTAATCACGCGAACTGCCAATTTTGGCTTGTCCTGCGCGATATACTCACGCGCTGCCATCGCCGCTGCGGGCACCAAATCTGGTGACAAACGGTTCGCTTCAATCGCCGCTTCTCGTTTCTCGATTGAATTTTCTTCGTCGATGACATCCGCTGCTTGGGACAACGCCAAAACAGCCTCTCGGCGTTTATGAACATCACGTGGGATTTTCCCTTGCTTCAGCTTCGCACCAAGGGTTTTGCGCGCACCCTGCCAGTCGTGCGATTTTGCCTGAAGCTGTAACAAAACATCCTGTACCTCTTCGTGCTTGGGCTTTAATTCAAAGGCTTTTTGCGCCAGTTTAAGCGCCACATCTGTATCGCCCGTCGCAAGACGTTGTTTCATGATACCGCGGACACCCACAAATCGGGTTTGGGGATCCTTAATCAAATCTTTGTAAATCTGTTCTGCGCGCGTCGTATTCCCCGACATTTCCGCAGCCTGCGCTGCAAGCAAGTTGGTCAAGGTTGGCTGCTGCAGATACCGTTCAGCCTGGCCTGCCTTGGTCATCGCAGCATCTGCATCACCCGATGCAAGGGCCATCATTCCTTCGGACAACGCGCGATACCCACGCCGTTCACGGGATCGATTAAAATAGCGCGAAATAGCAGTGTCATCACCGTTGATAAAACGCAGTGTCGCAACAAGTAGCGACATCAACTTCAACCCAATCCAAATCAACACGACAAGAAGCGTTAAAACAATGACCGCCTCTATTGCACTAAGCGTGTATTCAACCCCGCCCAAAGTGATCATCAAATCACCAATGATCGTATTGTCACCGTCCATCAAATAGGTAGCGCCAAAGGCAATAGCCACCACAATCATGAGGAATAACACAATTTTAAACAGTGATGTCAGCATGACTTAGTTTCCTATTTCTTGGCTTAAAATATCTAATTGTTCCAACGCGTCTTGACGTTCGCGCGCTTGATCGATCCATGGTTGCATTTGATCACGCGCTGCATCGGGCAATGCATCCAATTCGTTCAAGGCACCATTCAAATCATTCTCACGCAACGCTTGTTCTGCGCGCGACAAAACCGCATCCGCATCATCACCCGCTTTTGGTTTCACTGATCTGGCCTGAAATTGTTTGCGCAGGTAATTACCAATTCCCGCGAAACCTTCGCTTTCGTTTAATTCATCACGCGCAGCGTTTAGTGCCGATCGCGCAGCTTCTGCAAAACTATCACGCAATTCTTGATAGGTTTGAACGCCCTCTTCTGCCAACGAACGCAACTGATTTGGAAGCACTTCTCCAACCTGTTCATCAAATTCCTTAATTGCGGTGTCAAATGGACCGCCTGCATCAATCGCAGCACGGATTTGTGCCAAAATACCACGTGCGACTGTATCTTTTGCGCGCTGCGTCACTTCGTTTGCGGTTTCTGCTGTTTCCGACATGAATTGTTGCAGGCTTTCACGCTGTACCTCTAGTGTTTCTTTCA
>CAXACF010000411.1:0-2437 GCA_963967125.1 uncultured Rhodobacterales bacterium
TCTGCGAAGAACGCGTTTTCATCAGACGCTTGCTGTAGAAGCTTTTTCGCTGCTGCCATGTACTCTGTGAAGTAATCAGCAGGTGTGTCCTCAAGGATAACACCGTGGTTCTCTGTTAGGTCCTTAAGCGCTTTACCGTTTTCGTAGATACGGTAAGACATGGACTTAGACAAAGATGCGTTTGCTGCAACTTCCAAGGCTTTCTTTTCTGTCGCTGATAGGCCTTCGTATACATCGCCGTTGATGTATAGGTCCGCGTTAACAACAACTTGGTGTAGACCTTGTAGGTAGTAGTGCTTCAACACTTTTTGGAAACCAAAGACTGAGTCAGGCTTTGGGCAGCACCATTCAGCCGCGTCAATCGCGCCTTTTTCAAGTGCTGGTAGGATGTCGCCACCGCCCATTGCAACGGCAGCAACGCCGATGTCTGTGTAGGCTGCACCAACCATACCGGGAGGCGCGCGGAAGCGTAGTTTACGGAAGTCATCCATAGATGCGATTGGTTCTGGAAACCAACCCAATGCTTCTGGACCAACTGGCTGTAGCATAAAGCCTTTTACGTTTACGCCCATCTCATCCCATAGACGGTCATAAAGCTCTTTACCGCCGCCATATTGGAACCATGATAGGAACGCGATGTTGTCAAGACCAACACCCGCACCCGCAACTGGCGCACCAAATAGGTTTGCCGCTGGGTGCTTACCACCCCAGTAGTGTGTCCAAGCGAAACCACCTTCGACAAGACCTGCGTCTACTGCGTCGATGATGTCACGTGGGCCAACAACGGCGCCCGCCGGCAAGATTTCGATTTGTAGTGAACCGCCAGTTAGATCTGCAACATCTGATGCAAAACTTTTTAGCATGTGCACTTCGTCAGACGAGTTCGCAAGAACCGACTGAACGCGAATGACAGTTTCAGCGAATGTCGCTGACGCCATCATGGTAAGGGCCGCCGCCCCTGCCGTTAGAGTTTTAAGATTGAACATCAATTTACCTCCCTTGATGCTGTATCCCTCATGCGAGTTATCGTTGCTGCCAGGATTGAGGGGGATGTCTTGGCAGTATTTAAAAGTGGGCTATTCCCAAGCTCGAATTGGAAAACCACTTCATGAAATGAGGATGTAGCGATCATCGCGCATCCTCCAACACCAACTGACTGGCCTTTTCGCCAATCATGATTGCGGGTGCATTTGTGTTGCCGCTGACGATGCGCGGCATAATCGAAGCGTCGGCAACGCGCAGACCGCGTACACCTTTGACGCGCAATGCAGGATCGACCACAGCCATCGGATCAATCCCCATTTTGCATGTTCCTGTCGGGTGATAAATTGTAACCGAGGTACGGCGCGCCCAATCCAGGGTTGCAACATCATCATCCATTGCAACACCAGCACCTGGTGCATGTTCTTCAGTGATATATGATTTCAACGGTTCCGCTTGGGCAATGCGGCGCGCAATTTGAATGCCCTTCACGATCGTGCGGCAATCCGTATCCGTTGCTAGATAGTTTGGGTGGATCTCTGGATGATCGTCCATGTTTGCCGAACGAAGCGACAGATGTCCTGCGCTTTCTGGGCGCAGCTGCAACACAGAGGCCGTAAAGCCCGAAAACTTATGTGGGCCATCGGCAGGCTTGTCCGCGCTCCACGGTTGAATGTGGAATTGAATATCTGGGGTTTCTAAGTGGTCCTCGGTTTTCAAAAAACCCGTTCCCAGACTTGCCGCCATCGTCATGGGACCACGTTGGGTCAGCGCGTACTGCGCCGCGATCAGCCCCTGTTTAAAGATATTGTTCGTTTCCGTATTGATCGTGCTGAGCGTCGTTTTGAAAACGGGGCGCGCCTGAAGGTGGTCCTGCAAATTTTTGCCAACACCCTGAAGATCCGAGACGACATTAATTCCGTGCTGGGACAATTCATCCCCCGCACCAATCCCGGAAAGCATCAGGATTTGCGGTGATCCAATTGCGCCTGCGCTCAGGATAACTTCGGCACGGGCTGTGATTGTTTGCATCTGTCCGTGGCGGCGGATGCGTACGCCCATGGCGCGACCGTCATTGATGATCACTTTTTCGGTTTGGGCATCCGTAATAATTTCCAGATTGGGCCGTCCCCGCGCATCCGACAAATACGCCTTGGCCGACGAGCACCGCCGACCACCCTTCATAGTCAGTTGGAAATACCCAACGCCTTCCTGATCCGCACCGTTATAATCAGGATTGCGCTTATATCCCGCGCTCACTGCCGCATCGACCCATTTGTCAACAACATCGCGGGTCAAGCGTGAATTTTGCACAGACAGAGGCCCCGATTTGCCGCGCGGGCCTGTGGCATCTTCGCCTTCCCAATTTTCTGAACGTTGGAACGACGGGAGGACGTCGCTCCAACTCCAGCCAGCGCAGCCCATTTGTGCCCAGCCGTCGTAATCCTGGGCTTGG
>CAXACF010000412.1:0-2431 GCA_963967125.1 uncultured Rhodobacterales bacterium
CCTAGAATTACCTGCGATTAGGGTGTGGCCATTGATGTTCGCCTTGTGTACCTTTTCGTTAAACGCAACAGGGGCACAAAATGAATTTCGGCAATGGCCACCACCTTCACCTTATTGACGGATCAGCATTCATCTTTCGTGCATTCCACGCACTTCCGCCGTTAACACGAAAATCAGATGGATTGCCAATCGGTGCCGTCAGTGGTTTTTGCAACATGCTGCAACGATACATTGAAGGAAACACAGGCCCGGATGCCGCGACCCACATTGCTGTTATCTTTGACAAAGGCAGTCATACGTTTCGAAATGATCTCTATGATCTGTACAAGGCCAATCGCGATGCCATGCCCGAGGATTTGCGTCCTCAAATGCCATTAACGCGTGATGCAACACGCGCCTTCAACATCGCATGTGAAGAGATTGAAGGATATGAGGCGGATGATATCATCGCAACCCTTGCCTGTCAGGCGCGTGATGCCGGGGGTCGTGTCACAATCATTAGTTCCGACAAGGATTTGATGCAGTTGGTGGGCGGCGGTGTCGAAATGTTTGATGCCATGAAACAAAACCGTATTGATCGGGATGGCGTGCACGCAAAGTTTGGTGTTTATCCAGAACGTGTTGTCGATGTTCAGGCACTGGCAGGCGATAGCGTTGACAACGTTCCAGGTGCACCTGGCATCGGTGTGAAAACGGCAGCCTTGCTGATTAACGAATATGGCGATTTGGATAGTTTGCTGGAACGCGCAGGCGAGATCAAACAGCCAAAACGGCGCGAAACCTTAATAAACAATGCTGATCAAATCCGCTTATCGCGACAATTGGTACAGTTGGATTGCAATACCCCATTGGACTTTACAATTGACGATCTAGAAATCCGTGATCCTGATCCAGAAAAACTCCTTAGCTTTTTAGCAGAGATGGAATTTAGGACACTGACCAAGCGTGTTGCAGAACGTTTTGGCAAAGACATGCCACAAATCACGGATGCGGCACCGTCGTCAAATACGGCGCAATCTGCGACCGTGAATGTTGCGGATATCGATTTCGACACTGATAAATACGAATGCGTGCGGGATATGGCGGCGCTTCAGGATTGGATCGCACGGATCTATGATGTCGGATATGTCGCGGTTGACACGGAAACCACATCGCTGAACGAAATGCAGGCTGAATTGGTTGGAATTTCGTTGTCAACACAGGCGGGTGAGGCCTGTTACATTCCCCTGACACACAAGGCGAACGCAGCAGATGATCTTTTTGGTGGTGCTGAACTTGCTGATAACCAACTGCCGCTTAACGTTGCACTAGATGCACTGACCCCAATGCTTCAGGATCCATCTATTCTGAAGATTGGGCAGAACATGAAATATGACACCAAGATCTTTGCAGGTCTTGGAATTGATGTGGCACCAATAGATGACACCATGTTGATGTCCTATGCGATGCATGGTGGTCTGCATAACCATGGCATGGATGGATTGTCTGAACGGTATTTGAACCACACCCCGATCCCGATCAAGCCGCTGCTTGGAACAGGTAAGTCGGCCATCACGTTTGACCGTGTTCCGATTGACGAGGCGACGAAATATGCCGCTGAGGATGCGGACATCACTCTGCGTCTTTGGCAGGTTTTCAAACCACGATTACATGCATCCAAGGTTACACGCGTTTACGAAGGTTTAGAGCGTCCTTTGATCCCCGTGCTGGCGCAAATGGAACGCACTGGCATCAAGGTGGATCGCGATACACTGTCGCGCATGTCCAATGCATTTGCACAAAAAATGGCAGCGTTGGAGTCTGAAATCCATGAAATGGCAGGTGAAACGTTCAACGTTGGAAGCCCAAAGCAGTTGGGTGAAATCATGTTCGACAAGCTTGGATATGAGGGCGGTAAAAAAGGAAAGAACGGTGCCTATTCCACGGGTGCAGATATTCTAGAGGATTTGGCAACGATCCATGATTTGCCAAAACGTGTTTTGGATTGGCGTCAGTTAAGTAAATTGAAATCAACCTACACAGATGCATTACAAGATCATATCAATCCTGACACAGGCCGTGTGCACACATCATATTCCATCGCAGGCGCGAACACAGGTCGCTTGGCTTCAACTGATCCTAATTTGCAAAACATTCCCGTTCGAACCGAAGATGGTCGCCGTATTAGAGAGGCGTTTATTGCAGAAACTGGCAATGTCCTCGTGTCGCTTGACTATAGCCAAATTGAACTGCGGATTTTGGCGCATGTCGCGGGTATTGATAGCCTGAAACAAGCGTTTCGCGATGGGTTGGACATCCACGCCATGACTGCATCAGAAATGTTTGATGTGCCTTTAGACGAAATGACGTCCGATATTCGCCGTCAGGCTAAGGCCATCAATTTTGGTGTCATTTACGGTATTTCTGGATTCGGATTGGCGCGCAACCTGCG
>CAXACF010000413.1:0-2423 GCA_963967125.1 uncultured Rhodobacterales bacterium
ATCCTAAAAAGTCCAATAAATACAATTGTATACAATGTATTTGGATATTATGAACGCTGGTATAAGTTTGAACAGATATGTGGGTTTAGATCGTTTTTCGCTGTGCAAGCGTGATAATAACGCCAGACGCGATAATGAATACGATCCCAACAACACCCAATGCATTGGGGGTTATGTCCCAAAACAGCCAGCTGAAATAACTGACCGACAGTAAATAGGCGTATTCAAAGATTGCGGCATAGCTGGTTTGGGCCAATTGGTAAGCGCGCGTCATGAGGGATAGGGACACTGTCGCGCCCAAGGCTATTATGAACAAATAGAGCCAATATTGCGCATCAACCGTTTGCCATCCGTTGAACAAAAATGGGGCTGTTGCGATCATATGATCTGAGGCAGGGAAGACTGTAAACACCGATGTGATCAATGCGCCACTGATCCCAATGGCGACAAGAAAGGTGAACAAAATCGCAAATGCGCTTTCATCCTGCAAATAGCGAAAGGTGATAATCGACCCGATTGCGTAACAGGCCCCCGCCAAAATGGGCATAATTTGATATATTGAGACACCCTCGGCACCGGGTTGCAGGACGCACCAAACACCCACACTGCCCACCAGAACGGCCAATATGCGGCGAAATCCAATGCGTTCGCCAAACAAGATTGCCGAAAACAACAACACAAAAATGGGAGAGGTGAAAAGCCCAGCCCCAGCCTCGGCAATGGGCATCATGGGCATGGCACCGAAATACAACAGCATGGATGTGACCATAAAAACTGTGCGCGCGGCGATTGGTTTCCATAATTTCGCAAGCACAGGCATGCCGAACAGGCGGGCGGCAATGATCACCATGAACATGGCAATCAATGAGCGAGAGAAATGGAATTGCCCAACGCTGACAGTATCGGATACCAGCAGGGTTAGGTTATCGGAAAACCCAAAAATCGAAATGCCACTGACCAAAAATACTGCGCCCTTTGACGCGTCAGAAAGTCGATCAAACATGGATGTCACCTGTGCATGTTGCGCACGCTGTTGAAATACTGTTCACAAAGCCAAGTCAAATCTTATTTCCCGCACTTGCGCGTGTGCGATTTAACTTATTGAACTCTGCACATTCCTGCGTATGACTGTCATGCAGAACGGCATGTAGATTGGCAGACGACGCAGCATGACAATTTTCAAAAAAATCGTGACGGATATTTATATCGTGTCTTGGGCCTTGTTTAAGGTTTTGATCCCAACCTTGATTGTTGTGAAAATTGCCGAAATGGCGGGGGCGGTTTATTGGTTGAACGTTGCAATGGCGCCCATTGTGACCATGATTGGATTGCCTGCCGATATGGCGATTGTGTTAACGACAACCATGCTAACAAACCCATATGCGGGTTTGATGTTGCTAAGCGCGATGCCATCTGCCGCATCCCTAAGCGTTGCGCAAACGACCATCATCGCATCCTTCATGTTGTTTGCGCATTCCTTACCTGTTGAGGCGGCCATTACACGCAACGCAGGTTTGCGGGTGGGGGTGACATTGGCCGTGCGTGTCGGTGCGGCCATTTTGTTTTGTGCGCTTCTGAACGCCTTTTTTAATCAATTCAATATGTTGGGGGAAACAGCCCACCTGCACCTGCCGAAGTTTGATGTGGCACCCAGTTTGGTGCAATGGGGCATTGATCAGCTTAAGGGGTTGGTGTTCATCCAAGTGGTCATTGTTGTTTTGATTATCGGGCTTGAACTGTTGCGCTGGATTGGTGTGGAACGGTTGATCCAAAAGTTGATGCATCCCATTTTGGTTCTTGTCGGTATTGGTAGCCGTGCATCCACAATCGTGATTGTTGGATTAACCTTGGGTTTGGGGTTTGGCGGTGGTTTGATGATCAAGGACGTGCGTCAGGGCATGATCCCCGCACAGGCCGCGGTTGGGTCATTGGTTTTGATCAACCTTTATCATTCGGTGTTTGAGGATACGGCCGTTTTAATGCTACTTGGCCCATCGCTATTTTATATTTTGGTGGTGCGGGGGATATTTTCGCTGATCCTGACCTATGTGATTATTCGCCTGCTGGCCCAGTTATCTGAACCCAACTATGATCGCTTTGTTGTGAATACCAAGGCCTTTGGTGCCAACTAAAAATCAACTTCAATCGCGATACCGCGTTTTTGCGCCAAATCGACAACTTTTGCAGCCACGGCCAAATCCTGTAATCCAACACCTGTGCCATCGAAAATGGTGATTTCCGTGTCACTGCTGCGCCCTGCGTGGGTGCCATTGATCACGGCACCCAGTTCGGCGATGTCATTGGGTGTGATTAGGCCATCTGCGATGGCGTGCTGTGCTTCGCCAATGGAAATGGATTGAGCCACCTCGTCTGTGAACACCGTTCCTTTGGCAATTAGGGCGGCCTCCACCTCTTGTTTGCCT
>CAXACF010000414.1:0-2409 GCA_963967125.1 uncultured Rhodobacterales bacterium
CAGAGTTTTCAACGTGACACCATAAGTTGTGGGGCTACCCGGATCATCAGGATCGTTCACAAATCCGCCTTCGGCCTTTAAAATTTCTTGGGCAATATCGTTGATATGTTGCATGTCCCACCTGCCTGTTGCTGATGGGATCATCATTTTCAAAAGGACTAAAATCCGCCTAAGCGCAACGTATGGTGCACATTAACTGCCCGGTTCGACGTATGTGCCTTGTTCTTTTAGCGCGTCGATGACCTCTTTTGGCATATAGGTTTCGTCGTGTTTTGCCAAAATTTCGGTTGCCTTAAACACGCCATTTACATAGCTACCTGTGCCGACCATGCCCTGATTTTCCTCAAACAAATCGGGCAGGATACCCGTGAATGTGACGGGGATCGTGGCGCCGCCGTCGGTCACGGAAAACTGTACCTCTTCGCCCTGTCCGCGCACGATGCTGCCTTCGGCGACAAGGCCACCGATGCGAAACACCTCGCTTGGGCTGGGTGGTTCGGCAATCACCTGAGAGGGGGAGCGAAAGAAATTGATCCCGTCGCGCATGGCATAGCCAATTAACCCCGTCGCAATTGCCAATGACACAAAGGCAAGAACGATAATTTGAATGCGACGTGTTTTTTTCAGTGATCTCATGTCAACCTCATGGGAACATTGGCACCATGCCCAAACCCGCAGTTTCGGGCAGGCCAAGCATGATGTTTGCATTTTGAAGCGCTTGTCCCGATGCACCCTTCATCAGGTTATCAAGGACGGACAGAATGATCACGCGCCCTGCCTGACGGTCTGCAAATACCGCGATGCGGCAAATATTTGACCCCTTAACGTGCTGTGTTTGGGGGACTTCACCCTCGGCCAAAACGTGTACAAAGGGTTCGTCGGCGTAAAAGGACGCCAGATGTGCGCGTACGGCATTGGCATCGCCTTTGGCGTAAATGGTCGCCTGCATACCCCGTGTCATGGGGACCAAATGCGGTGTGAATGTTGCGCAGACATCGTGACCAGCGGTCTTTGACAGCTCTTGATCCAATTCGCCCATATGACGGTGGTGCGCAACGCCATAGGCCTTGAACCCTTCGTTAGCCTCAGAATAGAGCATGGGTTCTTTCAATCCGCGCCCTGCCCCAGATACACCAGATTTCGCATCGATGATGATTGGATCACTGTCAACCACGCCACCCTTAAGCGCAGGGATAAGGGGCAACAAAGACGTGGCCACAAAACACCCTGTATTCGCGGCGATCCGTGCGGATTTGATGTCTTCACGATAAACTTCTGGCAATCCAAGAACTGCTGAGCCCTGCAGATCAAGCGCCTTGTGCGGCCCGCCATACCATTTTTCATATGCCTCACCATCCTCAAGACGAAAATCAGGGGACAGGTCCACGATTTTTACGTGATCTGGAACCGTGCGCACGAAATCATGCGCAACCCCATGGGGCAATCCGCAGAACACCAAATCAATGTTGGAATAATCAATATCCTCGATCTTAACCAAATCAGGCAGATCAAGATGCCCCAAATGCGGAAACACCGATGCCATGGGTTGCCCCGCCTTACGATCCGCAGCCAATGCAGTTATTTCCATATTCGGATGGGCATGCACCAATCGAACAAGCTCAGCGCCCGTGTACCCAGATGCACCAAGGATCGCGATTTGCTTGTTCATGTGTCTTCTCCTTAAATTTACGCTGAGACGAATTTGATCTCGCGTTTCAAAAACTGTGTGGCCCGCGACGAAACGGTTTGCGGATCACCCGTGGTCAAATACTTACTTTCTTGGCCCGCGCCAACCATTTTTGGATGCCGTTCCAAATAATCTGCCAAACTTTCTGCAACTATATTGGCCTGTGAATAGACTTTGACCCCTTCGCCCAAGGCATCGGCAAATGTTTCGGCCATCAATGGATAATGGGTGCAGCCCAAAATCGCGGCCTCTGGATTTGGCATTTTACGTTTCAATGCATCCACATGCGAACGCACCATGGCCTCGGCCAAAATAAAATCACCGTCTTCAATCGCATCCACGACACCACCACAGGCCTGAGCCTCAACATCGACACCAATCGCGCGGAATGCCAATTCCCGCTGAAACGCACGGCTGGCCACGGTTGCAGGTGTTGCGAATAGGGCAACGTTTTGCACGCCGACCTGACGGGGGGGCGAATTATCCCCCCATTGGCGTTCTGTCAGCGCCTCGATCAGCGGAACAAAAACACCAAGTACGCGTTTGTCCGTCGGTATCCAGTCCTCTTGCATACGCCGTAGGGCAGCCGCGGATGCAGTATTGCACGCCAAAATTACCAGATCACAACCGTCATCCCATAACCTTTCAACGGCGCGGGTGGTCAGATTATACACATCATCCGCATCGCGCACACCATAGGGTGCATGCGCGCTGTCACCGTA
>CAXACF010000415.1:0-2400 GCA_963967125.1 uncultured Rhodobacterales bacterium
ACACAGTCACGTATGTCGACCGAATACCTATCACATGAACAGGACGCTGATGGTTTCACATCCACCCTTTTGGATCGTTTGTCATGACGCGAATTTCATGTTCGATCAAAATATCTGATCGGTGCCGATGGTGGCAATTCCTTGGTCGCCGAACATATCGATACCCCGATTGAGGGGCAAATGGGCGTTGGTGGGTCGATGAACATCCTTTTCAAGGCGGACCTGTCCAAATACGTCGCGCACCGTCCATCGGTGCTTTACTGGGTGATGCAACCTGGGGCTGATGTTGGTGGGATCGGCATGGGATTGGTGCGTATGATCCGTCCATGGAACGAATGGTTGATCGTTTGGGGATATGACATCAATGAACCGGCCCCCGAGGTGACACCCGAATTTGCAACGGGCGTGGCGCGCCAATTAGTGGGCGATCCAGAATTGGAAATCGAACTCCTCTCTGCCAATACATGGACCGTGAATGATGCCTATGCGACATCCCTGCAAAAGGGTCGCGTGTTCATCATGGGCGACGCCGCACATCGCCATCCCCCATCAAACGGATTGGGATCGAATACATCCATCCAGGACTCCTTTAACCTTGCATGGAAACTTGCCGCCGTTCTAAAGGGCCAAGCGGGTCAATCGCTGTTGGAAACCTATTCCGAAGAACGCGCCCCGATTGCGAAACAAATTGTAACACGTGCCAATCAATCCATTGGAGAGTTCGGTCCAATTTTCCAAGCACTTGGGATGACCGGCGGCACAGATATCGAGTTGATCAAGAAAAACATGGATGCGCGATGCGACGCAGGCCCCGATGCCGAGGCGCAACGTGCAGCCCTACGGGATGCGATTGCGTTCAAGAAATATGAATTTGATGCCCACGGCGTGGAAATGAACCAACGCTATCGCTCAACCGCGGTGGTCACGGATGGACAGATGGAACCCGCATTTGATTTGGACGCGGAACTGCATTTCCAACCGACCACTTGGCCAGGTGCGCGTTTGCCGCACACGTGGGTCTTTCGTGGATCAAATGGGGACAAGATTTCGACGCTGGACCTTTGCGGGCACGGCCAATTCACATTGCTAACAGGTATTGGCGGAGAGGCCTGGAAAGAGGCCGCCGCACAGGTTGGTGCAGAGTTTGGCATGGACATCAACGTCCATGTCATTGGTCCGCGTCAAGAATATGTGGATCATGTTGGGGATTGGGCCCGCGCAAGCGAGGTGTCTGACACAGGCTGCATTTTGGTGCGGCCCGATCATCACGTGGCATGGCGTGCGGATGAGTTAAGCGAGGATCCAAAATCCGAACTGACCCGCGTTATGAACGCAATTTTAGCGCGATAGGACAGCATATGGAAACGGGATATTTTACCGAAGAAAACTCTGCCGAGGTTGTCGCAGGGCGCATTGCAGACACTACCGATCCGCGGTTCAAGGAGATGATGACCGTCCTGATCCGTCACCTGCATGCAGCAGTCAAAGAGATTGAGCCGACCCAAGAAGAATGGTTTCAGGCCATTCAATTCCTGACCGCAACGGGCCATATGTGCGATGATTGGCGACAGGAATTCATATTACTATCTGATGTGTTGGGTGTGTCCATGTTGGTGGATGCCATCAATAATCGCAAACCCTCTGGCGCGTCGGAATCTACCGTTTTGGGGCCATTTCACGTTGCAAACGCACCAGAACTGGAATTAGGCAGCAACATTTGCTTGGATCAAAAAGGCGAACCCATGATGGTTAAAGGGCGTGTATTGGATACCGATGGTGCGCCAATTGCCAATGCCAAAGTCGATGTTTGGCAGGCCAATGACGAAGGGTTCTATGATGTTCAACAAAAGGGACATCAACCCGATTTCAATTTGCGTGGTGTGTTTCGTACAGACGACCAAGGACGTTATTGGTTCAACGCCGTTCGGCCAAAATTCTACCCCATTCCCGATGATGGCCCTGTTGGAAAAATGCTGGCGCGTATGGGGCGGCACCCCTTCCGTCCGGCGCATCTACACTACATCATTGAGGCGGATGGGTATGAAACACTAACAACCCATACCTTCGATCCAGATGATCCTTATATCCATTCTGATGCCGTGTTCGGGGTCAAGGAAAGCCTGATCGCGCAATATATGGACAAAACACCAGAGGGCAGCGATCAGAAACAATGGAAAGTTAAATTTGAATTTGTGCTAGCAAAAGGTTGAGACTTTGTTTCAACTAATTCTAAATCGCTACTTGGAATATGCTTAATCTAAGTAGCGATTTTCTCTTTTTCCCGTGTTATCATTTCCGTTAGGCAACCAAAATTTTGGGGAGTGGGCAACAACTGTGTTCTTTTACTAAGTTGCTGACACAGTATCGAACCCAAAATTTCTCTCCGCAAACACGCGAAAA
>CAXACF010000416.1:0-2392 GCA_963967125.1 uncultured Rhodobacterales bacterium
GAAATCAAAGCTGCGCGATGGATATGTGCGGGCCTTTTATTTCTCGGTCGCACCTGCATTATTTGGGGATTTGGCCGAACGCCTGCATGCTCACGAGATCGCACAACGTGACAGCCGCATCGTTGTTGAAAAACCCTTTGGCAAGGATTTGGAAACCGCGCGTGCCCTGAACGCGACCTTGGCCAAACACTTCCGCGAAGATCAGATTTATCGCATCGACCACTACTTGGGTAAAGAAACGGTTCAAAACCTGATGGCTGTGCGGTTTGGCAATATGTTGTTTGAACCGCTTTGGAATGCGCAGTTCATTGACCACATTCAAATCACCGTTGCTGAAACCGTCGGTGTTGGCGGGCGCGGGGGGTATTATGACCAATCGGGCGCAATGCGTGATATGGTGCAAAACCATTTGATGCAATTGTTGTGTTTGATTGCCATGGAACCCCCATCCAAATTCGATCCTGATGCGGTGCGCGATGAAAAGCTAAAGGTTATTCGCGCCCTTGATCCTGTTGAGCCTCACCATCTGGTGCGCGGTCAGTATAGTGCAGATGGGGATCACCCCGATTATCGCAGCGCCGTGGAAAATCCGCGGTCGCGTACCGAAAGTTTTGTGGCCCTAAAAACCCATATCAGCAATTGGCGTTGGGCGGGTACACCCTTTTATTTGCGCACGGGCAAACGGATGCGCGCGCGGTCCTCTGAAATTGCAGTGGTGTTTAAGGAAACGCCGCATTCCATCTTTGGCCCTGATGCGGGATCGCACCGCAACGCCTTGGTCATTCGGTTGCAACCGGATGAGGGGATCACGCTTGATGTGACGATCAAGGAGCCTGGCCCAGGGGGTATGCGTTTGGTTGATGTGCCCCTTGATATGACCTTTGCCGAAGCCTTGGGGCCTGACGCCGAAACCGCACCAGAAGCTTACGAGCGGTTGATTATGGATGTCATTCGTGGCAACCAAACCCTATTCATGCGCGGGGATGAGGTTGAGGCAGCATGGAGTTGGACAGATCCCATTATCCAAGGGTGGGAGGCCCGCAATGATGTGCCCAAACCCTATGACAGTGGCAGTTCAGGACCAGAAGACGCCTTAATGCTGCTCCATCGCGATGGGCGTAAATGGCGAGAGATACGATAATGAACATCATCGAATATGCAGATCGTGATATGTTGGCACTTGATCTGGCGGGACGTTTGGCCAGTGAATTGAATGAGGCGCTTCATCACGAAGATCGGGTCAGTTTGGTTGTCCCCGGTGGCACATCACCTGGACCCGTTTTTGATGATCTGTGCGGGGCCGAAGTCGCTTGGGACCGCGTTCATGTGGCGCTAAGTGATGAACGTTGGGTGCCCGAAACATCAGATCGATCAAACACACGGTTGATCAAAGAGCGCCTTTTGACAGGTCCCGCCGCGGCCGCCCATTTGGTGCCTCTATACGCCGATGGGGATATCGAAGAAGAATTGCCAAAATTGGCAAAGGGGATTGACGTTTTGCGCCCGATCACCGTGTTATTATTGGGCATGGGTACGGATATGCACACGGCCTCAATCTTTCCAGAGGCGGATAATTTAAATCTTGCCTTGTCACCTGATGCCCCAAACCTTGTTCCCATGCGCGCGCCCGGTGCGCCCGAACCCCGCGTGACACTGCCTGCGCATGTGTTGGACAGGGCAATCAACAAACACATCTTGATTTTTGGCGATGAAAAGCGCGCGGCACTAGAACGCGCTGAAATTTCAGATGCCTTTGATGCCCCCATTCGTGCCGTTATGATGGGCGCAACGGTCCATTGGGCCCCATAGTCTAATAGGTTGATACATGTTTGATGCACTCAAATCCCTTTATTCAAAGGTTTCTGATCGTTCGATCCTTAGTCTGTTTGATGATCAAAATCGCGCGGATGAATTTTCTGTACGCTTTGATCACATGTTGTTTGATTATTCTAAAACCAACATCGATGAAACGGCACGCGCAGCCCTGTTGGATTTGGCCCGCGATCGCGGTGTTGCGCAAAAACGCGATGCCATGTTTCAGGG
The DNA here is from genome assembly GCA_963967125.1 of uncultured Rhodobacterales bacterium. GTDB lineage: Bacteria > Pseudomonadota > Alphaproteobacteria > Rhodobacterales > Rhodobacteraceae > HIMB11. The sequence goes on from CAXACF010000416.1 coordinate 2,044, forward strand.
TGCGAAAATCAACGATACCGAGGGACGCGCGGTGTTGCACACGGCTATGCGGAATTTGGATGGCGATGCGGTTCGCGTCGATGAACAGGATGTCATGCCCGAGGTGCTGCAAACCCTAACCCTGATGGGTGATTTTGCCGAGGCGGTGCGCAGCGGTGATTTTGTCGGGCAGGGTGGGCGCATTACCGACGTTGTCAACATTGGCATCGGGGGATCCGATTTGGGTCCTGCGATGGCGACACTGGCGCTTGCCCCCTATCACGATGAGCCCAAATGCCATTTTGTGTCCAACGTGGACGGGGCGCATATTAGTGACATTTTGCGTGATTTAAATCCTGAAACGACATTG
>CAXACF010000417.1:0-2388 GCA_963967125.1 uncultured Rhodobacterales bacterium
GATTTAGCTTTTTATGTCAGCAACCGCCTGTGCCGCTTTGTCAATCGCGGCTTGGGTGATGGCCAAATCCTCTTCACTTAGGATCAAACTTGGATAGGTTTTACCGGGTGATTTGAAGATGCCATTGGCGCGCAATGTGTCATTCCATGCCTTGGCCGCCTGCGCATCACCGTTTTGCACCATTCGATAATCCAGTGGTTGAATGTCGTGAAACACAACCTCGAATAACGTTGGATGCCCAACAATGTGAAACGGCACACCGGTTTTCCCCAATGCATCACTGATCATCTGACTGACACGATTGCCCAATCCCAACAGGTGAGCATAGGCACCTTCACGGTTCAGGATTTCCAAACTTTTCAAACCCGCGGCGGCGGCAATGGGGTTACCCGATAGCGTTCCAAGCTGCATCAACCATTTGTCCGCACCCACATCGGATTTGTCGAAATGCGCCATGATATCGCGACGCCCCACAATCGCGGCCAATGGGAAACCACCGCCAATCACCTTGCCCAGTGTCGTGACATCGGGGGTCACGCCATAGTATTCCTGCGCCCCGCCATAGGCAAAGCGGAAACCCGTCACGACCTCATCAAAGATCAACACAATGCCATAGCGATCACATTCCTGACGCAACAACTCAAGGAACCCTGGCGCAGGTGGAATAATGCGTTGCAACGGTTCCACGATAATTGCCGCAACATCATTGCCATATTCCGACAGCAGTGATTGGATATAAACAGGATCGTTAAAGGGTGCGACCAACACATTTTCCCCAACATCGGCTGGGATGCCCGCGCTGTCGGGCACGGCTTGGGGGAAATTTACACGTTTGCTGGGCGCAAGGCTCATCTGTGCTTCGGCGGACATGCCGTGATAGCCGCCTTCGAATTTCACAATTTTTTCGCGTCCCGTATAGGCACGTGCAAGGCGGATCGCGTACATATCCGCCTCCCCCCCAGTTGAGACATAGCGCAGTTGTTCGGCGCAGGGCACTGCGTCACATATCACCTCGGCCAATTCGATCCCAAGGGTGTTGTTGGCAAAAAACGTCTGTCCCTTGGGCAATTGTTCAAGAACGGCTTCCATCACCTCTGGATGCCCATGGCCCAGCAACATCGGACCACTGCCAATCAGATAGTCAACGTATTCATTGCCATCCATGTCCCAAATCCGCGACCCGACGCCCCGATCAACGATCATGCCCGCATCAAAATTGCCAAACCCACCTGCAGGCAGGACCGCACGCGCGCGTTGCTGCCATTCAGATTGCGTTGAAATACGATCCATCGTGATTACTCCAATTCCAATGCAGGTGTGCCAAGCACGTCCAAATCAGGTGTAATGCCCAATCCCGCGCCTTCGGGCGGGGCAAGGCGGCCATTTTCACGTTTGGGCCCATCTGGCGCAACATGGGGTGCGACATAGCCTGACAAATCACAGACGTTCATCACCCGCTTAGGATCCGTTGATGCGCCCAGATGGCTAAGCGCTGCTGTGGTGATGTCAGATCCCCATGTATCTTCGATACACATCCGCGCGCCCAGATGCAGGCACAAATCACGTGCAGCGCGGGACGCCGAGAGGCCACCAAATTTCGATAGTTTGATTGCAACCGCATCCATCACGCCCAATTGATGCGCCTTTAGCATGCTGGCGGTGTCATAGGCGTTTTCGTCCATTTTCATCGGCAGGTGCGTTGCATCCTTAACCCGTTTGCAGTCTTCCATCGTGGCGCAAGGTTGTTCCAGCATGATGTCCAAATCTTGGACCGCGCGGCCAACGCGGATCGCATCCAGCGACGTGGCCCCACAATTCCAATCACCATAAACCAATGGGCCTGATCCGACCGCCTCACGCACCATGCGCAGACGGGCGACATCGGCCTCCCAATTATCATCTGCGCCCAGTTTAACTTGGAATTGGGTCATCCCCTTGGCCTGTGCGTCGCGGGCGATTTTGACCATTTCCTCAGGCGCAATGCATGTGATCGAATGATAAAGCGGCATGTCGGCCTGCCGCCTCCCGCCTAGCAGGGTATAGAGCGGCATATTGGCAACTTTGCCCGTGATATCCCACAGCGCGATGTCTAGGGCGGATTTTGCATATTCATGCCCAATCAACCATCCATTGGCCTTGGCCATCACTGCCTCGGGTCCTACGGGATCAGCGCCGCATAGAACAGGCCACAACTCTTCCATCGCAGGGGCAACACCACCCGCATAGGCAGGAAGATAGTGGGGAATTGGACAAATCTCACCCCACCCCGTGATCTCCGCATCGGTTCCCAGAGCGAAAATCACAGATGTCACCGTATCGCAGGTTTTGGCATCGGCCCTGTAATAGGCCCCATGACTGGTCAGCGGGACCGTCCAGAGATTGAGTGAT
>CAXACF010000418.1:0-2386 GCA_963967125.1 uncultured Rhodobacterales bacterium
TAAGGAATTTATGGTCTTGTTAGGGTAAGGTATTTAAATCATTCTTGATCTCTGTCGGGGTTGAACCAGAAACACATTGATACGTGCAGGGCGTTCCGCGGCAGAGAGTTGGTCCTGTAATTTTGAACGTACTTCGCGCTTGAACTGGATTTGCATACGCGCTAGAACCGTGGACGCATCTGCGTTCAATTGATCAAAGCGCAGCGTATAAACACCGGGTTTGATTGCGGATGCATCATAGCTCCACGCGCCCAGCGCATCGGTTGTCGTTTCACCGATGACAGCATTGTTCAAATAAAGCCGTACAACACCACTTGGCACACCGCGACCAGCGAGTGTCAGCGCCCCTTCGTCATCATAGCTGATCGTATCAAGGAAGATTTCAGGGTTCTCCGCGCTTGCGGGGGCTTTGGACACGATCTTAACGCCTGAGACATCCGCAATCATGACCGTTGGTGTGTCTTCTTGCTGTGCCTCTTCCTCTTGGATGGGCTGTTCGGGCGCTTTGGCAACCTCAACCTCTGCCGTTTCTTCGATGGCATCCTCGGGGGCCGCATCTGCGACCTCAACTGTGTCCTCAACGACCTCTTCAACAGCAGGGGTTTCTGTGACTTCTGTGGCAGCCTCTTCAGCTTCTATCGCTACAGCAGTGGCGGTTTCCGTAACGGTTTCTGTTGTCGTTTCAACCGCCGTCGTAATCTGCTCTGTTGTGGTTTCAGCCGCCGTTGCAACCTGCTCTGTTGCGATTTCAAGAACCTCTTGCACTGCGTCGACCTGATCGGCCAATGCCGTTGTTACCTCGGATTCTGTATCCTCTGGCAAGGTGGCGGTTGCGGTGTCCTCAACCGTTTCAGGCGCTTTGATCACCTCTGCAGGCACGTCCGCTTGCGCGGTTTCAACGCTTTCCTCTGTCGTTTCATCCACATTCTGAGTGCTAATGCGGGCAACGGTCTCGCCTTCAGTTTCTGATGCTTCAGCGGTTTGTTCTGCCAATTCATCGGTATCAACAGTTTGAATTTCGTCTGTCGTCACCTCTTCGACAGCGGCAACAACGACTTCTTCGGTGGTCTCGTCGGTTGCGGCGACTGGTGCCTCAACGGCGGGCTCTAGTTCGGCAGGAAGCTCTGGTTCAGCTTCAGGCGTGGGTTCAGGCGCCTCTTCCGCCACTGCAACGGCAATTGGTGCCTTGATCTGACCAGGCGCAACAATCACCTCTTGTTCAGAATAGACAAACTCATCCCCATCAACGCGGCGCAGTGAAATGATGCGCGGTTGATCACTGGGGTCGATGTCAAAAAATAGGACAAAGTTTTCATCCGCCCCGATTTCACCACTGGCCGTCACAGTGTCATCCACCAATGCCTCGATCACGGCCTTTGCTGTGCCCTGACCAGCGAGCAAGACTTCGCCAGATGGATCAACGCGCGCCACTTCGATCACTGGGCGGCGGATGATGGGTTCTTCGACCACTTCGGGGGTTGGTTCAACCTCGGCTTCTGCCTCTTGCACATCCTCGACAACGGGCGCTTCTGGCGCGGCTGGCGCTTCTTCGGCAGCGGGTGCAGGTGCGGTTTCTTCGGTGTCGACGACAGGGGCGGCTTCCGCCTTGGGGGCCGCGGTGGGCGTTTGTTCAGTGACGGCGACTTCCTCGGGTGCTGTCTCCTGCCCCGAGATCCAGATATACGCACCCAGCCCTGCCGCCACCACAACGGCGATCACAGCCCATAGGCCCTGTGATAGTTTCATGCCTCGTCCCCCATATGACCCAGCGGTCAAAACTTTATTTCCAGTTGAGCGTTCATAACAACCAAAGTAGACAAGGTCAAAAGGAAGCTTTCATCATAAGGGGTTAGGTCATGGGAACACGGTCAATTTGCGTTTATTGCGGATCACGCGTAGGGGATCAAGCGGCATATGCTGAACAGGCAACCGCCCTTGGTCAGGCCATTGTCGACAATGGATGGCGCTTGGTCTATGGCGCGGGGGACATTGGATTAGTGGGCACAGTGGCCCGCGCAGCCCAAGGCGCAGGAGCCGAAACCTTTGGCGTGATCCCGACCCATTTGGTGAAGGCTGAAGTCGGGAAAACCGATCTGACCCGCTATGTTGTGACCGAAAACATGCATGAACGCAAAAAGGTGATGTTCATGAACGCAGACGCCATTGTCGTGATGCCCGGGGGTGCGGGTTCAATGGATGAATTTTTCGAGGTTCTAACGTGGGCACAGTTGGGTTTGCACAACAAACCCATCGTGTTGATGAATGTCGAGGGGTATTGGGACCCGCTGATCGCCTTGATGGATCACATGATCGACAGTGGTTTTGCCGATGCATCCCTGCGCGATCTATTCACCGTCAAACCCGATGCCGCAGGTGCGGTCGCGTA
>CAXACF010000419.1:0-2371 GCA_963967125.1 uncultured Rhodobacterales bacterium
GCAATGCCCATCCCAAACGGCTTGCTGCCCATGAAAATGTCGAAGGTGCAGGGATCGACACCCATTCCTCTTCTTGCAAATGGCGGATCAGTGTTGTGCCCCCACCGAACCAAAACGGATCACCAGACACTAAGACCGCGATTTGTTTGCCGCTCCCGCGTTCGGCCAGAACCTGATCAATGCCATCGGCAAATGGCACGGGCCACGGACGTGCGCGTGTCCCCTGAACCCCGACCAATTCCAAATGGCGTGGCGGGCCAAAAACCAAGTCCGCGTTTGACAGCGCCTCTTGACGTGCAGCGCAAAACCCCGCAAGTCCATCTTCACCGACACCAATGATGCTGATCCAAGGATTATCCATGCGCACACACCTTTTGATCTTGGCTGGCACGACCGAGGCCACAGATTTGGCCAAACTGGTCGCTGCGGCAAATATCCCTGCTACCCTGTCCTATGCGGGCCGCGTGGAACGTACCAAACCCCAGCCGTTGCCAAAACGTATCGGCGGATATGGTGGTGCGCAAGGTTTGGCCGCATATCTGCGCGCCGAAAATGTGACGCATGTGATTGATGCCACCCATCCTTTTGCCAGTCAGATGAGTGTGAATGCGATCAACGCCTGCCGCGAAACGGGAACCCAGCTTTGCGCCCTGACGCGCCCAGCGTGGGAAAGTGTGGATGGGGATCAATGGCACCGCGTTCCAACGATTGAGACTGCGGCAGAGTACCTGCAAGGCATGGCGGACACCAATGTCATGCTGGCGATTGGACGCATGCATTTGGCAGAATTTGCCTGTGCGCCCCAACATCAATATTTGCTGCGCCTTGTGGACAAAGCAGAAACCCTGCCCCTGCCCAAGGCGACAGCCCTGTTTTCGCGCGGACCCTTTAGTACCCAAGACGACATTGCGCTGATGCGTGAACATGAAATCAAACTGTTGGTGTCCAAAAACGCGGGCGGGCGCGGCACTTATTCCAAGATTGAGGCCGCGCGTCACTTGGGCATTCCCGTTGTGATGATTGACCGCCCCGCGATCCCCGAACGGGCCGAAGTTCATACCCCCAAGGATGCGCTGGACTGGGTTCATCACACATCCACCTCATAAAAACGGGGCGTGTAAACGAACTCTTGTTCGCCATGCTGCACGGTTTTTGTTTTGGATGATCCCACAATCACCACGGTACGCATGTCGGCCATATCGGGTGTTGTGTCCTGCAGGGGCACGACACGAATGGTTTGATCGGGGCGCGATACGTTGCGGGCAAAAATTACCAGGCGATTGTCACCGCACTCTTCCTTCAAAACTTGCAATGTTTTTTCAAACCCATGCGGACGCGAGGTTGAGCGGGGATTGTAAAACGCCATTGCAAAATCCCCCTGTGCCGCAAGGCGCAAGCGGCGTTCAATAATGTCCCACGGCTTCAAATTATCACTTAGGTTGATGCAGCAGAAATCATGCCCCAAGGGCGCACCAATCGCCGCAGAGGCCGCCAGCATTGCTGTGATGCCAGGCAGGACCGTGATGTCAACATCCGCCCATGCCTCTGACGGGGCTTCCATCGCCTCAAACACAGCGGCGGACATGGCAAACACACTTGGATCGCCAGAGGAGACAACAACAACATCCCCACCAGCCGCGGCCAAATCCAGCGCGTGACGCGCGCGGTCCAATTCGACGCGGTTGTCTGATGGATGGCACACCAAATCAGGGCGTGCGGGCAGCCGTTCAATATAGGGGATATATCCCACAGCATCCGTGGCGCGCGCGATCGCGGCGCTGACCTCGGGTGTGACAAACCCCTGTTCACCCGGACCAATCCCCACTATTGTTAGTGTTTTGCTCATGGACGCCGCCCCTGACCGTGGACCACGATGATTGTGAAATAGGGCACTTTATCGCCCTCAAATTCCGACAATTTCGTCACCTTCTGATCTGGCATCGTGGCATATTGCACCATCCACGCACGGTCATACAAATTTGCGTCCCTTAATGCTTGACGCACCTTGGGGAAATTTGTGCCGATTTTCATGACGACCAGCGCGTCTGTGCTTTTCATGCGGGCGGTTAGCGTGTCCTGATCCAATGTGCCCATCAACACGGTTAGGATATCATCGCCCCATGTGATGGGTTGGTTCGTTGCGGTCCATGCCCCAGACATGCCCGTGATTGCGGGCACAACCTCAACATTATAATCGGCCATTAATCTGGAATGCAGATGCATGAAGGATCCATAGAAAAACGGATCACCTTCGCACAACACAACGATATCGTGTCCTGCGTCCAAATGGGTGCGCAATGTTGCACAGCTGTCTTCGTAAAACTGGCTTAGGACCTCGTTATAGCGCGGATCATCTAGGGGAATTTCCGTT
>CAXACF010000420.1:0-2370 GCA_963967125.1 uncultured Rhodobacterales bacterium
CAATAATTGTGATCGATATTTACGGGGTGATCCCCATGCCTCAGGGCGGCAGCCGTCTGAAAATCAAACTGCGTTCCCTTAACATCCGTTTTTGCCCCACTGGGGATACCCGTTTCGTCCACTTGCAAAATCTGCGATGCCGCCACCTGTAGGTGATGATCGGCGATTGTCGGCGCGCCCGTGAAATTGAAATAGGAATGGCCTGTGATGTTGCACAGCGTCGTCGCATAGGTTTTGGCGCGAATATCAATCCCCAACGTCGCCCCCTGCAGGCGATAGGTAACCCAAACATCCAATGTCCCCGGAAACCCCATATGACCATCAGGCTGTTGTTGGAACAACACCACATGCGATCCCGAATGTTCCAAAACATCAAAGGCCCGCAGCCCCAATGTTTCACGCCCCCCATGCAAACAATGCGCGCAATTATTGGCATCAAACTTATGTGGGATACCGTCGATCATCGCCTGTGCCTGATTGATGCGATTGGCGTATCGTCCAACGATTGCCCCCAATTTCCCTGGGTTGGTTAGATAAGGTTCAACAGTTGGATACCCCAAACACAGGTTATGGTCCTGTTCAGCCCATGAAATCCGTTGTAAAACCCCGCCAAGGTTTAGAACATCAACCTGCATCTGATCGCTGGTCAGTGTAATTTGAAATAGCGACTGACCATTCCATTCGGTTTCTAGGCGTTTCATCTTATGCCCCTCCCAACACATGCGCCCGTACGGCGCGGGCGCCACGGCCCAAATAATCCTGCGGATCGCGCCGTACCATCGCGAATTGCGATTTCAAGGCGGCTTCGATCCAATGCGCCGCATCCCCCTCGCCTAAAATGACAATATCCTGTCCCAACCAATAGGAACGAAAGGCCGCCAAATCCGCGCCCAACACGTGGCCCAAATGGGTTTCGGCCCCCACTGACGCACTCAGTTTGCTAAACACGGATTCGGGGTTGGATAACCCGCTGCTAACCGCATCATTAAACGCATCACCAACCTGATCAAGAGTGTCCAAACCACGATCCCTGATCACATCACAAGCCAATTTCAGGGCAAGGCTGCTGCGAAATGAAATCAACTCACCCGCGCTGACATGGGCCCATGTGGTGACAGGGCCTGCAAAAACAACGATCCCATCCCATTTGGCGTGATCCGCGACAAAGGCCCCAAGGGCGGCTGAATGTGCAAAACACTGATCTGGCGCAGATTTGTCAACGAACTGCGCCATACGGGCGAATTGCCCCCCTATTTCGATAGGCGCGGCAAGCGATGCGGGACATGTCACAGGTTGACCTGCGAACGCGCCATCCAACACCGCAAAGGAAATATCCAATGATCTTAACACATCCGTTGGGTCATGCGGGCCAAATTCAGACAGGGCCACGGCCCCATGTGCAACGCAATTGTCACGCGCATCAAAAATGGAATATCCAACGCGTCCTGCGTTGCATGTCACATAGGCCCATGTATCCTGAGTCATTAAATTGGTCCTTTCCTGCCACAAAAATACCCTGCTAGGATCGTAGGACGCAATCCGATAACAGGTATTATGAGGATGATTTCATGCAGTATGACAAATTGCTATGGCGTATGGCCATGTGGATCAGACGTCCACCCAGCAAAAAACAACTGATGATGTGGGGTGTAATCCTTGGGTTTAGCCTGCTGCTTGCCGGGCTTGAGAAATATAACATGTGGCCAGAAAGCTGGACCCACAACCGCCACCCGAACAAGGTTCAGATGGCGCCGATGAATTAGCCCAAGGCCTGAATGCTACGCCAGTCCCAATTTTTTCTGACGCGCCGCACGTAATTGGGCGAAATCATCCCCTGCATGATAGGATGATCGCGTCAGTGGAGTTGCCGAGACCATCAAGAACCCTTTGCCAAAGGCAGCGGTTTCATAGGATTTAAACTCCTCGGGCGTAACAAACCGATCAACATGGTGATGTTTTGGAGTTGGCTGCAAATACTGACCGATCGTTAAGAAATCAATATCCGCAGATCGCATATCATCCATGACCTGCAAAACCGATTGACGATCTTCGCCCAGCCCCACCATGATCCCCGATTTCGTGAACATGGATGGATCCATTTCCTTGACCCGCTGCAACAGGCGAAGGGAATGGAAATACCGCGCCCCTGGGCGCACCTCGGGATAAAGGCCCGGAACTGTTTCAAGGTTATGGTTGAATACATCAGGACGCGCGGCAACCACGGTTTCCAACACGCTATCCTCACATTTCAGAAAATCAGGTGTCAGAATTTCAATCGTTGTATTAGGACTGCGATGGCGCACAGCACGAATTGTTTGCGCGAAATGTTCGGCACCCCCATCGGTCAGATCATCGCGGTCCACAGATGTA
>CAXACF010000421.1:0-2369 GCA_963967125.1 uncultured Rhodobacterales bacterium
GTGAATTTCCGCCAGAACTCGGTTCATTTCAGAATAAATCGCTCTGCGCTGATCTACACTCACTTCAAGCAACTGCGGGTCGTCAAAACTCTGCCCTTCAATCATGTCCATCACATAAAATGCAGCGCCAAGCACATCGTCGTCCTCGCAAAGTGCGTGCATTCTAGCAACAGGGACGTTTGTTTCAGACAAAGCACTTTGCACCCGAAACTCACGATCAACTGCGTGCGCTGACTTCAGCAAAACACCAGGTGGCTTACGCCTCAGGACATAGGATCCACTGCGCGCATCTAATCGAAATGTTGGATTGGACTGTCCACCAGCCAATTTAACGATATCAAAAGGCCCTTGAAACCCTTGAACATGTTGCTTGAGCCAAGGTTCCAATTTTGCGGGATTAACAAGTTCATGGTCCATAATCACACATCCTAACTATAGGTTAACAGATGCTGCATTTTCGCAGAAACAAACGGTGTTTCGTTGAACGCATTCAGAAAAAAACCGCCTGTTCGACGGGAATAGATGAATGTCGACATAGAGGCATTTTTGATTTGCAGCTGAAGATCAACTTGCTTTCCATGTGACAAACCTAGCGCGTTAGCAACAATCTTTGAAATTGCGCCACCCGAACTCACCACCAAAATTGTGTCACCCTGTAGTTCAAAAATCGCCTGCTGTGCGCGCTTCAGGCGCGCTTCAAACGTGGCCCAGGTTTCTGGGGGCTTTGCAATTTCACCGTTCTGCCAAAGAGCCAGAGTTTCACGAAGCAAACGAAAATGTGTTTTTCGATCTGTATGTAATCCAGCGGGCGCTTTGCCATCGGCAAAACGTGCGTTCAATAGACCTGTAAAATCGTATTCATTTAAATCTGGTGTAACGATTTGGTCTGTAACCTGCGTTCGCATGCCCTGTGATATACCCATCAGGGTTTCCGCATGGCGCACCATGTCCCCGCGTACCCAATGATCTATTGTGATCCCTTGTTTGAAGAGCGCTGCGCCCAAAGCAACGGATTGTTCATGTCCTACCCCGGACAGTTTGTCATAATTCGCTTTGCCAAATTGTGCCTGACCGTGTCGAACAAATATGATCTTGGGCACTCTTATTCTCCCACGTAGTCGCGGCCGATCCATTTTGCGATCAATGCGAGCTTATCTTCGTTTTCAATTTCGACCTTAACTTCCCAAACATTTGTCACTTCACCCGGCCGCGATTCACGTAACTCTAGCAGGGTAAAGTGGCCGCGGATGCGTGCGCCCGCTTTGACAGGCGCAAGAAATCTGATTTTATCAAACCCATAGTTTACGCCCATTTTTGATCCAATGATGTCTGGTACCACATCATAAAACATGGCGGACAACATGGACAAAGTCAGAAAACCATGCGCGATTGTCGTTCCAAATGGTGTGTCCTTGGCGCGTTCCGTGTCGATATGAATAAATTGAAAATCCTGTGTATTTTTTGCGAAGTCATCAATGCGTGCTTGGTCTATCAAATACCACTCACTCGCGCCAAAACTTGTTCCAACCCGCGCGTGATATTCAGCGATAGTCATCTGTTTCGTCATTCAACTTCTCCAAAAATACTTGGGCCCGTCATGACGTTGATACCACCAGATACTGGAATGATCGCGCCCGTGATGTAAGAGCCACCTGCACCACATAGAAACTGCATACATGCCGCAATATCTTCTGGACGTCCAACACGGCCAAGTGGCACACGCGCTCCAACACGATCTGCTCCGCTATCCTCTCCAATCGCAAATTTGGTCATGCCAGACTGAAATGGGCCAGGTGCTAACGCGTTAACGGTGATATGTTGATCCGCTAGTTCTTTTGCCAAAATACGCGTCATTTGATGCACCGCAGCCTTTGATGCCGCGTAAGAATAGGCACCATCTCCCATCGGAATTTCACCCATGACTGACCCTACGTTCACGACGCGCGCAGGATCATCAGGCGTAGACGATTCTGCCAATTTGTTGGTTAAACGCTGTGTCAAATGAAACATCCCCGCAACATTTAGGTCAAAGACTTTTGCCCAGGCGCTGTGTGGAAACGTTCCCAGCGGCGCGCCCCACGTGCGGCCCGCGTTATTCATCAAAATATGCAGCTTGTCCGTTTGGTTATCCAAATCAGTGATTAACTGCTCGATGCCGTCCTCTGTTGCGACATCCCCCTGCATAGCATGCACGCTGCCTGTGAAACCCAGGCTATTGATTTCATCGGCAGTCACGCGACAAGCATCGATTTTCCGTGAAGCGATGAAAACCTGCGCACCTGCCGCCGCAAGCGCGGTTGTTGCCATCCGCCCAATGCCTGTAGCCCCGCCAGTGACAAGAGCCGTTTTCCCGTTCAGTTCAAAAAGCG
>CAXACF010000422.1:0-2366 GCA_963967125.1 uncultured Rhodobacterales bacterium
TGCGATGCAAAAATAGATCACAATGCTGCCGGTCCGCTGTTCTTCTGAACGCCTAGGCATTTTTAAAATCCTGCGACTATCTCACCTTCACATGTCATTGTGATTGTATGGTTATTCTGTGCTGCTGCATCGTCACGAACCATTTTCAATGCTTTGTGCGCGGTTTCTTTATCGGGCCAAACCATCATGCTTCGAGCGGTATTATCGCTTGTTAAGACGTAATACCAATTAACTGCTCCAGCGGCTTTCATTGCAAGGGTAAACTCGGCCTGTTGTTTTGAAAAGTCTGGTGCTTGGTCAAACGACCAATCTGCTGAAGTTGCATACATTGTGATTTGCTCCTGTTATGCTGGCTGAAACAATGTGATCAGCCTATCGGTAAAAAACAATCAAGCCAGTACAGAAACTGTACCTGTGCGCTGGAGAGAATTAGCGAAACCAACACTTACAAAAACTGTTTTCCAGTTTGATGGGGCGGGCGCCGCAAGCGCAAACCCCTATGTTTTCTTAGGATTTTAAAACCAACATACGTGATGATTGTAACGTTCCAACTTCGTGCGCTTCATTCACTAAGCTAGCAAAGCGTTCATCCGTAATCATTTTATCTACACTTTGCCCCCAATGGGTCATTGAATTGAACCTGTAAACCGCACGCAACATTTCGTGGTCATCCTTCATGAGAGGCACGCCTATTCCAATTTCGACGTCGATTTCTGACATCAGCCCATCTAATTCAGGTGCAAGTTCCAGTGCCTTAGCAATCGCTTTTCTTGGAGCATGATAATCACGATGGACCACCACTGGTTTAATGCCTTTGGGTGCTCCATAAATCATTCGACCAATCCACGGACCGCTTACATCCGCAACTGGGTCGATTGCTCGTTTGTGCATCATCGCCTGATAATCAGGATCAGCGCCATAAGATTGAAATGAATTGGCACCTTCCTCTAATGACGAATACCAGTTTTGCAAATCATACCTACCCGCACCATCGCCAGCGACCACCTTATATAAGGCAGATTTTGCACCGTGTTTGCCCATGATTTCAGAAATCTGTTTCATCCGTTCTTCTAAAATCATGTCTTTTCCGCGCAAAGGGGTAACTTCGCGTATGGATACATATGACATATTATATTCCCTTCATTATGATTATCGTGAGAAAATGTTAGCAACCAGAATGCTTTCAGCCAGTACAGAAAGTGTACTTTATTCATCTTCGCAGGTGTCGCACATTGATATTTATCTACCCAGCAGTCACGGGTGGATGCTGGGGTACTTCACCTCCTTAGATTAGAAGTATCCCTGAACTGGGAGAGACGCTTCCTGTTATTAACTCCTTGTCTCTCCCAATTCTTTGTATTGGATACCCAGTGAGGTTGAGATGAATGTAAAGCTACCAGATGACCAAACACTTTGGTTTAGAAATTTACCTGCGAAAGCAAGTGATGGGGGGTCTGAAGAAGTGCAGGACAGCGCAGAAAAGGCACCTGAAGTTGAGCTGTTTATTGAGCCGCTAACTGGGTTGGCAGTCCCTTTGCCTGATCAAAAAGAAGACCAGTGATCCCCTTTTGCAATTTTTCTATTGTTTAGTTGTTATGCCTATTTCGTTCATCAACTCTCAGAGAACGTCGTTTGGTTTGTGACTTTAGCCATCTCGGAATTTCACTTGGAGGCGTGGCAGTTAATACCACGCCCGTTTTATCTTTATTTGCAAACGTTGGCATATACCGTGGAAAACTGCACTGCGACAACACCCGCAAGGTCAAAAATTTGCTGTTCCGTAAAATCATCAGTCGCCAATTCAGCTGCTCGGCCTCTGATGTCCGATGCAGTCATTACGGCTGCGAACTGGCCCAAACAAAAATTTTCTTTTATAGCCGCCAATTCTTCTGGTGAAGCAGATGTCACCATTTCTAACATTGCAGGGAACGTTTGATCATGGTTCACAGCGGAAGCAGTTGACGCAAGTGTACAACCCACAATAACGCTGAAATTTAACAATATTTTCTTCATTTCTTTTATCTCCAATTTTAACAGAAAACTTTAGGTAAGAGCGTTTGCAGTGTTCACAACACTCTTATTCGCAAGCCCACCTCAATTGAACTGAGACCGATAGTACAGAAACTGTACCTGTGCGCGGGGGAGAAAAAGTGAGGCCAGCCGTGATTGACAAGATGACCTCAGTTCGGAGATGTGTGACCAACGAATAATTGCCAACCCGCTGATCACACTGCGTTCGCCACAAACAAGGACGTCGTAGTAACTCCCGCTTATTGCTGCGCTGCTAACATTGCATTCACTAATGTGCGTGCAGTTGCATCGTCTACAACTGGGGTCACTGTTGGGAATGTGCATTGCCCAGACCA
>CAXACF010000423.1:0-2365 GCA_963967125.1 uncultured Rhodobacterales bacterium
CGTTGTGCCAACTGTCGCTAAATCTGCAGTGACATATCCCATTGCAACGGGTCCTTCGACGCTGGGTCCAAATCCGCCTGAAGTCACTTTGCCCACCGCGTCAGTGCTGGTTTCGTCGGCAAAAATTTCCACGCCCTCGCGCATCGGGGCGCGTCCCGTTGGGCGTAATCCGACACGACGCTGCGGCGCACCCTTTGCCATCTGGTTTAGGATAACATCCGCGCCTGGAAACCCACCTGCGCGTGCGCCGTCGGCACGTCGGGCCTTTTGTATTGCCCAATTTAGCGACGCAGAGGTCGGCGTCGTGTCTGTGTCGATGTCATGCCCATAAAGGCACAAACCCGCCTCAAGCCGCAGTGAATCTCGTGCACCCAGTCCAATAAATTCGACATCGTCATGTGCCAGTAATGCACGCGCCACGGTTTCGGCCGCAGCAACGGGGATTGAGATTTCGTAACCATCTTCACCAGTATACCCAGAACGTGAAACCCAACATTCTGCACCCGCAATCGGAAGGGTGTCCACATCCATAAAGCGCATATCGGTAAATCTGGGGTGATACTCGGCCATGACGGCCTCAGCGGCGGGGCCCTGAATTGCCAATAGGGCGCGATTGTCTAATGATTTGACTGTAATTTCAGGTTCCAGATGGTTCCGTAGATGTGCTATGTCGACATCTTTGCAGGCCGCATTTACCACGACGAAAATGTGGTCTCCGCGATTTGCAAACATCAGATCATCCAAAATTCCGCCTTGGTCAGTTGTAAAGAAACCGTAACGCTGACGGTCAACGCCCAGATCAAGGACGTTCATGGGGATCAAACGTTCCAGCGCACGCGCAGTCGTTTCATAATCTGGTCCGCGCAGGATCACCTGACCCATATGGCTGACATCAAATAATCCTGCCTTGGATCGCGTGTGTAAATGTTCTTTCATCACGCCTGCGGTGTATTGTACGGGCATGTCATATCCCGCGAACGGCACCATTTTAGCGCCCAGTGCCTGGTGTAAATTATAAAATGGCGTTTGCTTTAGGCCTTCGCTCATCCGGTTTCCTTCAATGTCTTACCGGATAATCCGGCATCAATACGATCACGGTGCGATGTCCGCGGTTTGATGCCCCCTCTGTCCTTTTGCCTGAGATCGCTATCCCTTCGGCGGATGTAAAACATCTCTCTCCAGAGTTTATTTACCCCATGGTCCTGCAGCCTGAGAGTTTCCGGGGGCGGTTGCTCCTTCGGCACTGGATCACCAGTTCTCCCATGGTGGTAGCCATATGTAGACATATGTACACAAATTTTCCAACAAGTTTTTTAAGTGCAGTGTAATTGATAGGTTTGACACTACTGCGTGGGTGGTCCAACACTGCGCGTATGAGTGATCCATATTTTTTCGGCTACGGCAGTCTCGTTAATACCAAAACCCACGTTTATCAGGATGCACGCCCAGCAAAACTGTCTGGTTGGCGGCGTGTTTGGAAACGTACAAATGCACGGGATATGGCGTTTTTGACGATTGTTCCGTCTGATCGCACGGAATTACTTGGGCTGATCGCCAAGGTGCCCAATGCCGATTGGGTTGCATTAGATGCCCGAGAAGAGGGATATGATCGTTTGGTCGCAACCGAGATGATCACCCATGATCATTCTGATAATCCTGAACTGGCGATTTATGCGATCCCCGAAGCGACGCGATTCCCGCCAACGCCCAATCATCCAATATTGCTGAGTTATTTGGACGTAGTTCTGCAAGGATATTTGCATGTTTTCGGGGAAGTAGGCGTTCAACACTTTATGGAGACCACGGATGGATGGGATACGATTGTGTTGAACGATCGAGCAAATCCAATCTATCCGCGCGCGCAATCGCTAAGCACAGATGAAACCGCACTTGTCGATGATTGTTTGAAGCAGGTTGGTGCGCAGATCCGCAATTAGATCGCGGTTTTCATGCTTTCTTCTAGATAGATTTCCCGCAGTCTTGGAACAACAGATCCTGGTGCGCCGCTGGCAATCTTCTTTCCGTCCAATTCAACAACTGGAGTTACAAAGGCAGACGCACTGGTGATGAATGCCTCATCCGCTTGCTGTGCCTCTTCAATCGTAAAATTACGCTCTTCTATCTTCATCTGTGCTTCGTCCGCGAAACGCAAAACTGCGGCACGGGTGATGCCGTGTAAGATGTTATTTGAAAGCGCGCGTGTGATGATGACGCCACCTTTGACGATGTAGGCATTGTTGGATGTACCCTCTGTCACATGGCCATCTTGAACCATCCATGCATCGTCGGCGCCCGCTTTTTGTGCCATCATTTTTCCCATTGAGGGATACAAAAGCTGAACCGTTTTAATGTCACGGCGTCCCCA
>CAXACF010000424.1:0-2359 GCA_963967125.1 uncultured Rhodobacterales bacterium
TCGCGCGGAATGGAAACAGCTCAGTCCGACTAATTGCATGTATTTTCATCACTTGACGCACCAATAACAACCCAAGGTTCGTAAATGGTCTGTCTTTGTAGCAACACTGCTGCAAAACAAATCAAACCCTGTCAATACGCTTGAACGGGCACTCAAAGTTCGGCACTTTCTTAGGCTACAGCTTATGGCTGCGGCCCCATTTATATTGTTTTTCGTGTTTTGGTACTGGGCGCACGGCATGACAACATATGAACGATGGAACGACTACGAAAATGCCCAACGATGCAGGTCAAGACCGCTCTCCTGCGGATATTCGCGCGGTTTTCTCTCAGAACCTCAAGGAACTGATGGGCGCTTCACCGAATGTGTCGGCACTGTGCCGCGAACTTTCTTTGAACCGCACCCAATTTAACCGCTACCTTGCGGGCGAAAGCTTTCCGCGGCCAGATATTTTGCAAAAGATATGCTTACATTTCGGACTGGATGCGCGGATTTTATTACAACCCTTGTCTGAACTAAAAAATGACCCATCCAATGCACAGGCATTTTACGGATTACATGAATTCCTAAACATGCGTCCGGGCAATGTGCCTGAACATCTGTTTCCCTCTGGATTCTATGTGTTTTCACGCCACAGCTTTATCTATCCCGACACGTTCATCCAAGGCATCGTGCATGTGTATCGCAAGGACGGTATGACATATATCACAGGGCGTGAACCGATATCGGAAATGCGCAAACAATCACTGCCGATTGACAAATACGCCCGCGAATTTCGGGGTATGGTTTTGGCAATGGATACGGGACTTGGGATGTTGGTGTCGCGCAGGCGGTTTATGACAGGATCCTTTAATTTCGTCGCCCCTGTACCCTCGTTTGAAAACAACTATTGGCAGGGGTATGCGGTGCGCACATCGCGGGAATTCACGACCACATCGCGTGCCTCCCGCATGGTCTATCAATATTTGGGTCGGTTTTCGGATCAGGTTCTTGCGACAGCGCGTAAATCCGGACTGTGCAGCGTGGATGAATTGCCCAGTTATCACAAGGCGTTGTTGTTGCTGGACCGTCCGTTTAAATAATCCTTCTTTGATGTCGGAATTAGAAAAGGACAGTCGCGGATAAGCCTGTGCGCCAAGACGTGCTGTAATATCTATAATTCCAAGACGATCGGAGGATACCATGGCACATTTAACGGACCTATCCCGCGTAAAAGAACCCCTAGGCACCGCAAATGGGTTGCCCAACGCGCATTACATTGACCCTGCTGTTTTTACAGAGGAACGTGATGCATTGCTGTTTGGTCAATGGGCAGGATTGGCCGTTGGCGCAGATGTACCTGAGGCAGGAGACGCCAAACCGATCACCTTTATGGGCATGCCATTATTGTTGCTGCGCGATCGCAATGATCAAGTGCGCGTGTTTCAAAACACATGCCGTCACCGTGGGATGATTTTGGTGGAAGAACCCCGCAAGATCGAGGGCGCTATCCGCTGCCCCTATCACAGTTGGTGCTATTCAACCGAAGGTAAACTGGTGTCGACCCCTCATGTTGGTGGACCTGGTCAAAACACGCACCCTGATGTGGATCGCACAACTCTGGGCCTTATCGAAATTCGCAGCCACATTTGGCGCGACGTTGTGTGGGTTAATGTAGATGGACAGGCCCCCGAATTTGAGGTGGCCATGAAACCTGTGATGGAGCGTTGGGCCGAATTTGAACGCCCCCTGTATCACGGGGGCACAGACAGCAAATTTGTTCTGTCCGTGAAATCCAACTGGAAACTTGCGGTCGAAAATTATTGCGAAAGCTATCACCTACCTTGGGTTCACCCGGGTTTGAATAGCTATTCGCGACTTGAAGACCATTACAATATCGAAGAATACGGCGCCTACTCTGGGCAGGGCACATTGGTTTATCGCCAATTAGAAGGCCCCAATGGCGCGAAATTTGCGGATTTCGAAGGGTTGGACGCAAAATGGGATACGGCGGCAGAATATATATCAGTCTATCCAAATGTGTTGTTGGGGATGCACCGCGATCATGCCTTTGCCATTGTTTTGGTTCCCAAAGGCCCAGAAGAAACCGAAGAAAACATTCATCTTTATTACGCCACTCCTGAAACAGATTCAGAGCTGCGTGCCATAAATACCGAACAGTGTAAGGTCGTATTTGACGAGGATATTTTCGTAGTTGAGTGCATGCAACGCGGACGCCATGGTGTCAATTTTGACGGCGGTCGCTTTTCACCCGCAATGGATGGCCCGACACATTGTTTCCACGATTGGGTCGCGGGCAAGGTGAACGAACGCCGCGCAATGGCCAACGCCGCGGAATGATGCCCGCAGATCAGGATCT
>CAXACF010000425.1:0-2346 GCA_963967125.1 uncultured Rhodobacterales bacterium
GGTTCGCTGCATAACTTGGCGCAACCTTGATCATATCAATTGACCGCAGACGTGTCGCAAGCAGGGATTGGTGCCCGTCGCGCATTGTGGTGTCGGTGATCAAAACCTGTTGTTGTTTCAATATCCATTCCGCAACTGCGGCCGGTCCTTTTTGTTCCAATAAATTCCGTGTGCCATAGGCCAGATCGGTGCCGTGGCTGGGTGGCTTTGGTGTTTTCAGATCTGCGGCCGGGGCAGGACGCCCCTCGGTCTCGGGGTGTCCGTTGACTGTGATATCCGCGATATAGGTCAACACTTTGGTCCCGCGGTCGCGGCGTTTTTCAAACGAAAACAGATCGGGTGTTTCGTCGATAAATTTCGTTGTGTACTGATCCGATAAAAATGTCGGATGTTTCAACAGATTTTCGACAAAGGCGATGTTGGTGGAGACACCGCGAATACGGAATTCACGCAATGCACGGTCCATGCGGTTGATCGCCTTTTGCGGGGTCGGGGCCCAAGCGGTAACTTTGACCAACAATGAATCATAATACCGTGTGATCACCCCGCCTGAATAGGCCGTGCCGCCATCCAAACGAATGCCCATACCTGTGGCAGAGCGAAACGCGGTGATGCGGCCATAATCGGGGATAAAGTTGTTTTGCGGATCTTCTGTTGTGATCCGTGTTTGTAGGGCGTGACCATTTAGGGTCACATCCTCTTGGCTGGCTTTGCCTGTCGCCTCGGCGATTGTTTTGCCTTCGGCAATCAGGATTTGGGATTGAACGATATCAATGCCAGTGACTTCCTCTGTCACCGTATGTTCCACCTGAACACGTGGGTTCACTTCGATAAAGTAAAACTTGCCCGTTTCCATATCCATTAGGAATTCAACGGTCCCCGCGCATTCGTAATTCACATGCGCACAAATGCGGCGGCCCAATTCGCACAGTTCCTGACGCTGCGCATCACTTAGATAGGGGGCAGGGGCGCGTTCGACGACTTTTTGATTGCGGCGCTGCACCGAACAATCGCGTTCCCATAGATGATAAATTTCACCATGTTTGTCGCCTAGGATTTGCACCTCGACATGGCGGGCACGGGTGATCATTTTTTCCAGATACCCTTCACCATTGCCAAATGCGGCTTCGGCTTCGCGGCGACCTTCTAGGATTTTTTCCTCTAACTCGTCTGGTCCATTGATGGGGCGCATGCCGCGACCACCACCGCCCCATGATGCCTTTAACATCAGGGGATAGCCGATTTCCGCGGCCTCTTTGGCAATCGCCTCCATATCGTCGCCCAACACTTCTGTGGCGGGAATAACGGGGACATCTGCTGCAATGGCCACTTTTCTGGCGGATGCTTTGTCGCCCAACGCGCGCATTGTTTCGGCCTTGGGCCCGATAAAGGTGATCCCATTTTTATCGCAGGCATCTACAAATGCGGGATTTTCCGACAGTAGGCCGTAACCTGGGTGAATCGCATCCGCACCGCATTCACGCGCCACGCGTATAATTTCATCAATGGATAGATAGGCCGCAACCGGTCCCAATCCTTCACCAATGCGATAGGCTTCGTCGGCCTTAAAACGGTGTAGGCCCAATTTGTCCTCTTCCGCAAATATAGCGACGGTTTTTTTGCCCATTTCATTCGCGGCACGCATAATGCGGATCGCGATTTCTCCGCGATTGGCGATTAGGATTTTTTTGAAATCAGCCATGATCTCTCCCGAAGTTAGTCATCTATTTACGTTCAAATTGGCAACGCCAACTGAAATTTTGCGAATGCTGCAATGCAGAATAGTGCGTTGTCAATCAGTACTGACAATAATTTTCAGGACAAAGGCATAAAATACGGAAATAGGGCATCTCATGCAAGTTTTGGAAAGAGTTGGCGATAAAACTGTTAATTTCGTTGCGCGGGCAGCTGTTGCGTGGCGCAGTGAATGCCAACGCCCAACTCGCCTAAGGCATCAACATTGATCTGAATCACTTCACGATTTGGATAGGCCGCGCGCATGTAGGCGGCCGCACGTTGATCGCTGTCCTTATCACCAAATTCGGGGATGATGATCGCGCCATTACAGATGTAATGGTTCACATAGGATGCCACAAAATCCAAATCGCGCACACGTGGTTTTGTGGGCTCTTCAATCACATCCACAGTTACACCACGATCCCGCAGGGTTGCGACTGTTTCAACGGCTGCGTTGTGAAATGGATCAAAGGTGTCTAGCCGCGAGGGCAGGTTGGCCACCACATGTTCAGGGGCCACAAAACGCGCCAAGCTGTCAATGTGGTAATCGGTGATGTCCAAACCTGCCATGCCCTTTGACCAAATGATTTGATCTGCGCCATATGCGGC
>CAXACF010000426.1:0-2340 GCA_963967125.1 uncultured Rhodobacterales bacterium
CTCTGGGTTGATGGGTTCACCCACTGTTCCCAAAACTTTCAAGGATGATAGATCGCATTTTTCAACAAATTCGTTGCCCTGACCCATCAATGCGCGGATCGCTGTTGGGGCAGTGTAGAATTGGTTAACGCTGTGCTTTTCGCAAACTTGCCAGAAACGTGATGCATCTGGATACGTTGGAACGCCTTCAAACATCAGTGTTGTTGCACCGTTGGCAAGCGGGCCATAAACGATATAGCTGTGTCCAGTGACCCAGCCCACGTCGGCCGTACACCAATAAATATCACCTTCGTGATAATCAAAGACGTATTCGTGTGTCATCGACGCCCAAACAAGGTAACCACCTGTTGTGTGTACAACACCCTTTGGGGCACCTGTTGAACCAGATGTGTAAAGGATGAATAACGGATCCTCTGCATTCATGGCTTCGGGCGCGCAGTCTGCTGATGCCTCTGCCATTGCCGCAGTGTATGAATGGTCACGGCCATCTTTCATCGCAACATCGCCAGACGTGCGCTCAACCACAAGCGTTTGAACATCGCCGCAAATGTCCAATGCTTTGTCAACATTTGCTTTTAGCGGTGTGTTGCGTCCACCACGGGGTGCTTCGTCTGCTGTGACGATCAGGGATGCTTTACATCCGTCGACACGCGCAGCCAAAGCTTCTGGAGAGAAACCAGCGAAAACGATAGAATGGATCGCACCGATGCGCGCACAGGCCAACATCGCATATGCGGCCTCTGGGATCATTGGAAGATAAAGAACCACGCGGTCGCCTTTGCCAACGCCCATGTTTTTGTAAACGTTTGCAAGTTTTGAAACCTGTGCGTGCAATTCATTGTATGTGATGTGCTTTGACTCATCTGGGTTGTCGCCTTCCCAAATGATGGCGGTCTGGTCACCGCGTGTCGCCAGATGACGGTCAATACAGTTGGCAGCAACGTTTAGTTCGCCGTCCTCAAACCATTTGATTGAAACATCAGGGTAGGCGTAGTTAACATTTTTAACTTTTGTAAATGGCGTCATCCAATCGACGCGCTTACCATGTTCGGCCCAAAAGGCCTCTGGATCGTTTATCGATGCGGCGTACATCGCATCGTATTTGTCTTTGTTGATATGTGCATTTGCAATGAAATCAGCACTTGGTGGGTACATTTTATCTGACATGAGTTCCCCCTAAGGTCGTGAATGTATCTGTATATGGAGGGTTTCCCAAGGTCGGTCTATCCGACCTTGGGACAATGGTTTAGATCGCCAAATATTCAGCGCGCAGTTCCGCGTTATCCAAAACTTCTTTGGCAGAGCCGTCAAACACAACGGATCCTGTGTCCATGATCACAGAACGATCAGCCAATTCCAGCGCGCGAACAGCGTTTTGTTCAACGATAATTGTTGTGATGCCTTGGGACTTAATCGTTTGAAGCGTCTTTTCGATTTCATCAACGATAACAGGCGCCAATCCTTCGTAAGGTTCGTCCAGCAGAAGAACCTTAATGTCGCGGGCCAAGGCGCGTGCGATGGACAACATCTGTTGTTCACCACCGGACAATGTAACGCCCTCTTGTTTGCGACGCTCGCCCAAACGTGGGAACAGTTCATAAATGCGATCAATGCCCCAACCAACGGGTTCAACGATTTGCGCCAGTTGAAGATTTTCTTCCACTGTTAGACCAGGAATGATGCGACGATCCTCTGGAACTAGGGCGATACCGTTTACGGCTGCTTCGTGGCTTGCCATTGTGTGTAGGTGTTTATGGTCAAGCCAAATTTCACCTTTCACCAATGCTGGATCATCCAAACGTGCGATTGTACGCAGGGTTGATGTTTTACCAGCACCGTTACGTCCCAACAGCGCAAGGATTTCGCCTTCGTGTACGTTAAAGCTGACGCCTTGTACGATGTAGCTTTCGCCATAGTAGGCGTGAATGTCATGCACAGACAGAAATGCGGGTGCATGTGAGTCCATTGCTAGGTTTCCACTCATTTCTCTGTCTCCTTACGCCGATTCGCCAAGATAGGCTTCTTTCACCTTTGGGTGGCCCTTGATTTTCTCAGGCACATCCTCGACCAAAGGTGTCCCTTGGGCCAAAACGGTGATGCGATCTGCCAAAGAGAACACAACATGCATATCGTGTTCGATGATCGCGATTGTGATATCGCGCTCTTCTTTGATTTCCTTCAACAGATCAATTGTGTTGTTCGTGTCGGCGCGTGCCATACCCGCTGTCGGTTCATCCAACAGCAACAAACGTGGCTGCTGACTTAGACACATACCGATTTCCAGACGACGTTTGTCACCACGCGACATCGATGCTGCGTTCATGTGACGTTTGTCTGCCA
>CAXACF010000427.1:0-2339 GCA_963967125.1 uncultured Rhodobacterales bacterium
TAAGCGAGGATCGGCGCAAGGAAATGGTAAAAGTTGCTGGCAAATATGCTGAAGGTGGCCGGGTTGCTGTGCGTAATATTCGCCGCGATGCGATGGAAACTGTAAAGAAAGTCGAAAAAAAAGGCGGCATGTCAGAAGATGAAAGACGTTCAATTGAAGGCCAGATTCAAAAGCTGACAGATGCCCATATTGATCAAATAGATGATATGCTGGCAATCCTTGCGCGAGTTGTGGTCAGAATATCATGATCTTCTGATTTCTATGAACACGTCAAAATGGCAACGCATCAAAACGTTGTTGTGGGACGGACGGCGCGCGTTGATGACAGCCTCGCTTGCGGGGTTTGGACGCGCAATTGGCGAAGTTGGCGCGATCATGATTGTTGGGGGTAATATTGATCACGCAACCCGTGTTTTGACCACCGCAATATCGCTGGAAACATCCAAGGGGGATTTTGCATTGGCGCTGGCCTTGGGGTTTGTGCTGATCACCTTGGCCTTGGCCGTGAACTTCACAACTCACTGGCTTGGGCGAACTGAACGAGAGGGGCGTTGGTGATGTTTCCCATGACTGCATGCGACCTGTCGGTGAAAGTTCGGCAAAAACATATTATTGGTCCGATCAACCTTACGATCAATGAAGGGGGTATAACCGTTTTGATGGGCCCAAATGGGGCTGGCAAAACAACCCTGCTAAAGGCGCTGCATGGCATCATCCGACTGGCCAATGGACAGGTGACATTTGCGACACCTGCAAAAACGGCCCAAAACCAGCAAAGCTTTGTGTTTCAATCGCCCATAATGTTGCGGCGCAGTGTTTTGGAAAATCTGGCCTATCCGCTGATGATTGATGGTCAGGATAAACAGAGCGCAATGGAGCATGCACGAACCTGGGCGACAAAGATTGGGCTTAGCGCCCATATGGACCGTCCTGCTCCGTTTTTGTCAGGCGGAGAAAAACAGAAAATCGCCCTTGCACGTGCATTGATCACATCCCCTAAACTTCTGTTTTTGGATGAACCCACAGCCTCCCTTGACGGGGCCGCGACCGTCGAAATTGAAGCCCTGTTGAGCGAGGCGCAAACCACAGGCACCACAATCATTATGTCAACGCATAACATCGGTCAGGCCCGGCGCATGGCAAATCGTGTTCTGTTTATGAAAGACGGTCAAATCGATGCCTATAGCACGGCCGATACATTCTTTGACACGCCACCTACGCAAGCCGCCCAAAAATTTATCGCAGGAGATATCGTATTATGATCCGTATCCTTCTTATGCTGATCACAGTTACATTTGCCACATATTCCAACGCCGATGTGATGCGGATGGCCGTAACGACATCGTTTAATAATTCGGGACTTAGCGAAAAATTATTGCCTGCCATCCAATCGGATCTAGGGCTTGACGTGCAACTTTTGATCGTGGGGACAGGTCAGGCCATTCGATTAGGAGAGGCAGGCGATGTTGATGCGATTTTGGTACACTCCCAAAAAGCGGAAGAGGCCTTTGTCGCCGCAGGATATGGCACGCACCGTCGTGAAATTATGTATAACGATTTTGTCATAATTGGCCCCGTGGATGATCCTGCCAAAATACGTGATGCAAACTCCGCCGCTGAGGCCCTTCGCGCGATTGCAACCTCTCAATCCCTGTTTGTAAGTCGCGGTGACGACAGTGGAACCCACAAAAAGGAACTCTCACTTTGGTTATCAGCAGACATCAACGATGAGAATTTGGGTCCATGGTATCGCGCGGTGGGCGCTGGCATGGGCGCATCCCTGAATACGGCAGCGGGTATGGGGGCCTATATCCTGTCTGATCGCGCAAGTTGGTTGAATTTCAAAAACAAAACTGGACTGGGTATCCAGTTTTCTGGCGATCCTGTCCTGTTCAATCAATACGCCTATTTACCTGTTAACCCCCAACGCCACGCCCACGTAAAACATGACCTAGCGGTCAAATTGGAAACATGGCTGACATCACAACGCGCGGCAGAGATCATCAACGCCTATACCATCGACGATCAAACTCTTTTCACGTTCAACGCGGAATGAGGCAAAAAAAACGGAGCGTTGCCGCTCCGTTCTAAGGTCATTTTTAGGTCCCGTGATATATTAGCTTAGTAGTCCATGATCCCATTTATTCTGCACCGTAGCCTTGGCCAAAGGCGCGACCGTTAAACCAAACACCCTCATCCCCGATGCAGGCAACAACACGAACACAATTTGAATCATCCGCTGTCATTGGACAGTGGGTTGCAGATTGTGCTGAGAGATTATGGAGAAACACCAACAGCGCAAAAAGCATTGGTGCGGGAAACGAATTATCCATAGAAAT
>CAXACF010000428.1:0-2339 GCA_963967125.1 uncultured Rhodobacterales bacterium
TTTGAACGTTTGAAAATAGATTGGCTGGTTTTGCGCAATGCAGGGGGGGAACGCAGTATGTCAAAATTGATCGCAGCGCGACATTTGGGCATGCCCGTCGCCATGATTGATCGCCCAGCTGCGGTTACGCCCAGCGTTGAAACCGTTGATCAGGCCTTGGAATGGTTGCAGGCATGTTAAATGAACGTTTGATATTAGGGGACGCCTGTGTTGCAGAAGGGGCTGCATGGCTTGCCGCGTATGATCGACGTTTTGCAGATGCCTTGGAAATAACGGGTCCCTTATCCCTGCGTCTGCGCGAGGGGGGATTTCATCAACTGCTCTCAGCCATTGTGTCCCAACAGTTGAGTGTTTCGGCCGCCGCCGCAATTTGGGCACGGGTGGAAAAGGCAGGTGTGATAACGCCCGCGGCCATTCAGAATTGCAGTGATGAAGATATGCGCGCCCTTGGCCTTAGTCGGCAAAAAATTGGATATGCGCGTGCGCTTGCGAATGCGGGGATTGATTTTGATGCCTTGCCCCATAAACCACTGGATGACGTGATTGCCGAATTAACCGCCGTATCAGGTATTGGAGTGTGGACCGCAGAAATTTATGCGATGTTTAGTTTGCATCGCGCCGATGTCTTTGCCCATGCGGATTTGGCATTACAAGAGGCCGCGCGGCATTTGTTTGGTCTGGATAAACGCCCAACGCCCAAGGTGATGCGTGATATGGCCGATCAGTGGCGTCCCTGGAGATCGGTTGCAGCGCGTCTGTTATGGGCCTATTACAAGCACATCAATGAACGCGAGGGAGTGCGATGACACGAGTTTTAACCGCAGGACGCAAAGAACCCCAATCTGGTGACACACGCTCTGCCGTTGTGTTTTTGCACGGCTATGGCGCCAATGGTGCGGATCTGTTGGGTTTGGCCGATCCACTGGCGGAACACTTGCCCGACACATTATTTGTCGCCCCCGACGCCCCCGAAAACTGCGCCGGCAGCCCGTTTGGCTATCAATGGTTTCCAATCCCTTGGATTGACGGGTCAAGTGAAGAGGAAAGCAGCCGTGGTATGCAGCGGGCGGTAGAGGATTTAAATGCCTTTCTTGATGCGCTGATGGTGGATGAAGATTTGTTGCCAGAACAGGTGTGCCTGTTCGGATTTTCCCAAGGCACCATGATGTCGCTGCATGTGGCCCCCCGCCGCGAAGATCCCGTGGCAGGGATTGTTGCGTTTTCGGGGCGTTTGTTGGAACCAGAATTGCTGGCAGATGAAGTGCAATCGCGCATGCCCATCCTGCTGGTTCATGGTGATCAGGATGATGTTGTGCCCGTGCAATCCCTGCCGCAGGCGGCAGAGGCATTACAAAACGCAGGCTTCACTGATGTCTATGCCCATGTGATGAAGGGCACGGCCCACGGTATTGCGCCAGACGGGTTAAGTGTTGCGCTGGCCTTTATCCGTGATCAATTAGGCTTCTAATCGTCATAGGCCTGTTACATGGGGCTGTTCCTATTCTGACCAAGATATTGCTAGATCAAGGGGCTTGATCGAATTGGATCACGATATATAGTGATTTCAAAGATATCTAATAAGTGAGTAGTGAACAAACAGGGGACCCCCCAATGGACGGCGAATTTAGGACAGACTTTGTAAGGCAACCAGTTGGATCAAATCATCATCCCGCGCTGGTGTTGAATGCGGATTATAGGCCACTTTCCTATTATCCCCTGTCCCTTTGGTCTTGGCAGGATGCGGTCAAGGCGGCCTATATGGATCGGGTCGATATCGTTGCGGAATATGACACCATTGTGCGCAGTCCGACGACCGAAATCCGAATTCCCTCTGTCGTTGTTCTGCGCGATTACGTAAAACCGCAAAAGCGCGTGGCCTTCACGCGCTTTAATTTATTTTTACGGGACGGATTCCAATGCCAATATTGCGGGTCCAAAGGGGATTTAACGTTTGATCACGTGGTTCCACGCAAATCTGGGGGCGTGACCAGTTGGGAAAATGTGGTCGCGGCCTGTTCCAAATGTAACCTGAAAAAGGGATCCAAGGCGCTGCGCCATTCGGGTTTATCCCTGCGCCAACAACCCCGCCAACCTGGCGCCGAAGAATTGCGCAATCTGGGCCGTCGTTTCCCACCCAACCACCTGCACGAAAGCTGGATGGATTTCCTGTATTGGGATACGGAATTGGAGTCTTGACACAGCTTTAGGTTGTGATTTTGTGAACTTGGGATAGGGTCAACGCATTACAGTTAACGGAATTGGTAAATGCTGAATCCCTATAGCATCCGAAAAGAACTTTTACGGACGCTGATTGCGGGCGGTATGTGGGCAACGATGCA
>CAXACF010000429.1:0-2330 GCA_963967125.1 uncultured Rhodobacterales bacterium
CGCTGCTTCATGCCCCAACAAATGCCCCCCGACATCCGCATGGGACCCTGAAAACCACACCTGCTCCATTTCATGGGGTCCACCTGTTTCATCCGCCTCCCAACGTTCGAGGGCATAGGCTGCACGTGTTTCATCCAAGGCCAGCGCATGATAGCCCGCCAAAACACAGTCGGATATCCTATGGTTATGAAAGCTGTAATTGTCAGGTAAGATTTGCGCAAACCAAGGCAGATTCACACTTAGCGCGCTGACCGTATCATAAATGCCCATCATGTTGATTTTCACATCTCCATGACAGTAGCGCGATTTGAAATCCTCTGATCGCCGTGATCCGCGATAACGGCGCCAAACACGGTCCACATAGCGTGTTGTGGCAAATTCCGAACGCAATAACCCAACGCTATCAATAATCCCAGAAAGCGATCGCACCGCAAAGGCACCGCGGGAATATCCGAACATATAGATCCGATCACCCGGCCTGTAGCGCGCGGCCAATACGCCATAGGCCTGTTGGATTTGCGCGCTTAACCCACGCCCCACCAACACACGCCAGCTGGTGCGCCAATTTCCCCATTGCAGCCCCGGGATGTAATGCACGCTGGTGGTCAGCGTACTTTTTCCCAGCTGCTTGTATAGCCAACCAATATGGGTTTCGCGCCCCTCTTTCAGGGTCGAAAGGGTGCCATCAATCAAAATTATGTGCGTGCGCGGAGCGCGGTAACGCGTCGGTCTTTCCTTGGCGGTGTCTGTGTGCCCCGCTGCCCAGCGCAGCACACGGGAAAGTGCGTTACTCGGCGGCCTTTGGCGCGTCATTCAGCATCTGCCAAACGCGATGCGGGGTAAATGGCATGTCCGCTTGGGTCACTCCACGATCCCACAGGGCGTCTTGCACCGCATTTGCAACCGCCGCCATTGCGCCAACGGTGCCTGCCTCTCCACAGCCTTTCATGCCCATGATGTTGGCCGTTGACGGAACAGGTTCTGTTTCAAACTTTACAAACGGCATATCCACCGCGCGGGGCATCGCATAATCCATAAATGTCGCGGTCAGCAACTGACCATCCTCATCATAGACCACATGTTCACATAAGGCTTGTCCTAGGCCCTGTGCGACACCGCCGTGCACCTGACCTTCTGCCAATAGTGGATTGATAAGGTTCCCAAAATCATCAACCACAACATACCGATCAACCACAGTTTTCCCTGTTTCTGGGTCAATCTCAACCTCGGCCACATGCGCCCCATTGGGGAAGGAACGCGCCTCAAGTGTTGCGCGCGCCTCTTGGATCAACAGATCGTGACGCCCATCCTCGCGGGCCATTTCCGCCGCGTCAAGAAAGGTCGGCGTAAGGTTTGAACCCGCCGCGCGGAAGGTTTCATCGTCAAAGGAAATATCCTCGGCCGCGACCCCCATTTTATCCGCAAGATAAAGGGTATAGCTTTCGATCATTTTATCGACCGTCGCCAAGGTGGCATTGTTCTGCACGGTGACCGACCGCGATCCGCCTGTGCCCCCACCCTGTTTGATCAGATCGCTGTCGCCCTGAACCACGATAATTTTATCCAGTGGGATACCCGTTTGATCGGATAGGAATTTCGCATAAACCGTTTCATGCCCCTGCCCGTTTGATTGCGTGCCAACAAAAATGCAGACCGTTCCATCATCGTTAAATTCAACACGCGTGCTTTCGCTTGGGTCACCCAGGATGGATTCAATATAAAAACACAGGCCCTGACCGCGCAGTTTGCCTGCCGCCTCAGATGCGGATTTCCGCGTCCCAAACCCCGCCCGATCACAGGCGGTTTCAGCATGGTTCAAAACGCGCGAAAAATCACCCACATCATAGGTTTCGCCTGTGGTTGTTTTATACGGGAACTTGTCCACGGGGATAAAGTTTTTGTGGTGCAAATCCCACACATCCACACCCAATTCACGCGCGGCGCGATCCATCAGGCGTTCAAGGACATAAATCGCCTCGGGGCGGCCCGCACCGCGATAGGCGTCCACTTGCGTGGTGTTGGTGTAGTACCCCTTCACACTTAGGTAAGTCGCTTGAACATCATAGGTGCCCATCAAAACCCGTGAAAACAGCTGCGTTTGAATAGGTTGCGCATATTGCGAGTTATAGGCCCCCATGTTGCAATCCGTATGCACGCGGTAGGCCTGAATGCGGTGATCCGCGTCAAATGCAAATTCCGCCCATGACACCAAATCGCGCCCTGCATTGTCGGTTAGCATCGCCCTGGAAAGACTGCATGCCGGCTGCGATATCGCAGACCGATACGCCAACCCGGGCCGCGCCGTGTTCAGTGCCGTTCACGGCGCAGAG
>CAXACF010000430.1:0-2329 GCA_963967125.1 uncultured Rhodobacterales bacterium
TCCCGCGTTAAATGGATCAGGGCTTCACAATGCCTTTGACGCAGCGTTGGAAAACGGAATTTCGTTCACTGATTTCCAACCTTATGCGCCCAGCGCGGGTGATTTGGCCGCCTTCGGTGCAATCGCTATTAAAAATAAATTTGGGGAAGACATCGGTGTTCTTGCCGTACAGCTGAAACCAGAAACATTTACAGATATCTTGTCAGATGATGCTGGTTTCTCATTTGATACCAAAACGTTTATCTTGGGTCCTGATTACCGCATTCGCTTTTCGCAGGGTGTAAAACCAGATGATTTGGAATCAAACCCAGAATTCTTTGTTGGAACTGAAGTGACGTCGCAGTTAGCGTTGAAAGATAAAGGTTTCGCGATCGTTCCAAAACCAGGTACTGGCGAACGGATGATGATGGTTTTTGACAAACATAGAAACCATGAAACTGAATTCACGCTTGTGTGGGAAATTAGTTATGATGATGCGATGAGCGCGCTGGCACGTTTGCGCAATAATCTGATCCTTGTTGCCCTGCTAACCATGGTTGTTGTGACGGGTGTGGGATTCTTAATCGCGCGTTCGATTTCACGTCCCTTGCAAGATTTGCAAAAAGGTTTGCAGCGTTTTGTTGCAACAGGGGATTTGACCATTCGTGTTGGCACAGATTCCAAGGATGAAGTGGGTTCATCAACACGTGCGGTTGATGAAATCATGGCAATGACACAGCGTTCCATGACTTCAATCGCGGATGGCAACAATACGGCGAATGAAGCATCAACCAAGATGATGAATGCGGCCAAAGTGATGGCGGCGAATGCAGAAACGCAATCGTCCTCTGTAGAAGAGCTGTCGTCATCTGTTGAGGAAACCGAAAGCCAAGTGAATTCAAACGCGGCATCAGCGCGTGAAGCAAATGACCTGGTTGTTGGAACATCTGATATTGTGTCTGATGGCAAAGAGAAAATCACACGCATGGTTGACTCCATGGATCGCATTAAACAGTCATCCGCCGATATCGCAAAGATCATCAAAGTGATCGACGAAATCGCGTTCCAAACCAACTTGCTTGCTTTGAACGCCGCGGTGGAAGCCGCGCGTGCAGGTCAGCATGGTCGTGGATTTGCCGTTGTTGCGGCAGAGGTTCGCAACCTTGCAGGACGTTCGGCAAAAGCGGCCCAGGAAACATCTGAACTGATTGTTGGGTCGTCCAAACGTGTTGAAGCAGGTGTTGAAGTGTCAAATCAGGCGCGTGAAGCGTTTGATAAGATTGCGGATGATATTGCACAGGTTACCGATCTGGTGGGCAAAATCACGTTGGCTAGTGACGAACAGGCACGTGGTGTGACCTATATCAATCGTGCGATCCAAGAAATTTCGGATGCAGCGATGACAAACGCAGTTCGCGCAGAAGAGCTGACAGTGGTTGCCAACGAACTGAGCACGTCAACAGATGGCGTCAGCCATCAAATCGCGCGCTTCAACTTGGGCAATCCAGGATCAGGTCGCCGTGCTAAGGCATCTGCTCCTGCGCCAGCTGCTGCACCGGCACCTGCGGCACGTGAAATGGATGCACCCGTTTCAAATGGCGCAATGATGAACGGAAACGCGTCATCAGGTTTGGATGTAGATGAACGCGGTTTCGGTCGCTACTAACCAAACCTCACCTTCGATTGATCTAAAGCCGGGCATTTTTGCCCGGTTTTTTTTATTTTGTCACACTCGCTTCCCAAAAAAGACATTTTTGAAGTATTTGTTGTCGCAGGGATGCGAGGTAAATATGAAATACAATTACATTTTGGTTGCGCTGGTGGCGCAATTTTTTGCGGCAACTGTAGCGGCGGATACGGGTTACAAGTATCTAGGCTATGGTCGTCTTGTAACGAATGACTTGTTGGGTGATGGAAAAGATCGATGGCGGACAGGCTCTGTTTCCGCGTTTCGGATGTACGTTCAGGATGAGGTCGACCTAAAGTATCTGAAATTGGGTGAGGCGGTCGAACTGCGCACGCATTTCGAAGTGGTCG
Organism: uncultured Rhodobacterales bacterium; assembly: GCA_963967125.1. Taxonomy (GTDB): domain Bacteria; phylum Pseudomonadota; class Alphaproteobacteria; order Rhodobacterales; family Rhodobacteraceae; genus HIMB11. The sequence continues at coordinate 2,017 of CAXACF010000430.1, forward strand.
CTCCATCGGATTTACAGGCCGAAGATGGGGGGGATCGCCCGTGGGGTGGTGCCATTTCGTTGGGCTTACACAGTCCGTTTCATTATGGACCGCTGCACATGTCCTTGGGGGCGGATGTGCATTTTATCGGCAAGAATTCTGGTTTGACGCAGTTTCAGCAGGACCTTCACAATGGGTTGGGGATCAAACAAGCGGGTGACGCCGTTGTAAATAATCAGATCAAAGATGAAACAGTCATCGGCGGCGCGGCAGAAGTGGGCTATCCAATCGGTCTGACGGATCGTGTTCAGGCGCGTCCATTCGGTGAGATGCG
>CAXACF010000431.1:0-2300 GCA_963967125.1 uncultured Rhodobacterales bacterium
GTGAATTCTCACCAGATTACACCGCGGGTGAAACAGGGATGGACCGTTTTATCTCTTGGAAGAAAGGCGCTGATTTCATTGGCAAATCAGCCGCAATTGCCGAAAGAGAGGCAGGCAGTGCACGGGCCCTTGTCGCGTTTGAGGTTGATGCAGAGGATGCAGATGTTGTCGCCTATGAACCCATTTGGATTGATGGCGCGGTCAAGGGGTTCTGCACATCAGGTGGCTATTCCCATTATGCTGAAAAATCCATCGCGCTTGCGCTGGTCCCACGTGAACACGCGGTCGATGGACAAGAGGCAGAGATCGAAATTCTGGGACAGATGCGCAAGGCGCGCGTGATCACAACACCACTCTTTGATGCAGATGGTGCGCGGATGCGTGGATAGTCCCCATGTCACTGGCGATTGTCATATTGGCTGCTGGCGCCTCCTCTCGGATGCGGGGGCGTGATAAACTGTTTGAATCAGTTGGGGGCACACCCATCCTGACGCGATTGGTGCACTTTGCCCAAGACTGTGGTGATGTCTATGTAACATTGCCGCATCCAGATCACCCAAGGCATAACCTGCTGTCAGGCACACAGGCCGTACCGATATACGTACCCGATGCGGCCGATGGGATGAGCGCGTCCATCAAACGCGCCTGCGCTGCAGTATCTGAAACATCGGCCAAGGGAATGATGATCCTGACAGGGGATTTACCCGACCTGACGGCGGCGCATTTCACACGGATCTGCGCAGAGTGGGCCAAGGACAAAACGCGCTATGTTCAGGCCAAGGACCGGGATGGAAAACCGGGGCATCCCGTGATCATCCCCAAATCAGGCTGGGATGACATTGAAACCCTGCAGGGGGATATTGGTTTGCGCAATATTTTGCGTGAAAAACGCATTGAATACGTTTCATTCCAAGATTACGGTCCAACGCTTGATCTGGATACGCCAGAGGCGTGGGATGCATGGCGCGCTGCGCGTTAACGCACGATGCGTAGCGATCCGCGTTGTCCACGATCCGCTGTTGGAATTTGTACCGCGCGACATAAGGGGCGCACTCCGTCAAATTCAAATTCAACCATACGCGCCTGATCAGCATTTAGTGTCATCATTGTAAAGGATTGGGCGCTATATCCCGTGCCCATCCAATGACCGTCGACCAAGACCGCTTCGTGCCCGTCACAATCCACAACATAGGTGCTTGCAATATCACTTAGGAAACGCACACCCGATCTGTTTTTCACCAAATCACCGGCACGCACGAACACATCAGATCCGTTCATGTAATCGGCGATCAGGATCAGTTGTTCAGGAGAAACAAGTAAATCTTCAGCAGGGAAATCAGCACCCAAAGTGCCCTGCCCAATCACAACCAATTTTGCGCGACGGTTATATTGCGTTGCTGCAATTTTCGTAATGGATTTTATCGCGACATATCCATTGTCCTGCGATAAAATCAAATCTCCAGCGATCAATGATTTAACCGGTTTAAATCCTGCAATCGTCGCAATCATCGCATTGCCGCTTAATCCCCCCAGCAACGCTGCATTATTTAATGCATCAAATGTTTTGGCATCGGCGATATCATCAACGCTTACCGAGCCAAACCCAATGTCAAAAGACCGTTCAACCATGTTTACCCACTCCAGCCGCTACCAGACGGCGTCGCTCACACTTGGACCCATCGGCCCAATCCCTAAAACGCGAAATACGCAGACATCCCTCCCCCAAGAGATATCCCAAGGTATCGAATATTATCCATTGTGATCAATACTTTTGTTTTACTTGAAGGCCTATTTTTAACCCCATCGGGTATAGTCAAGGCGTAAACAATGGCAAAAACCCACGTTGCATGAATTTTTCAATATTCTTTTCAGAGGGTTACAGTGCGATATTCGACAAATTGAAATATCGAAATATCCCAACACAAAATTCACAATCCCAACGGGGAAATTTTAAGAATTTGAGACACTTGTGGATAATTGCAGAAGAAAGCGTTGATTGTTTATATTTCGGAAACAACCAAGGCCAAAATTGACCATCACGCCGAATCAGAATTGAACGACGATCGGCGTTACTGCCACTTGAAAGACAGATCCTAAGGTATTCAATGCGATGGACTGTATCGGCCACAACAAGAACAGAATACGAAATAGTGAGTAGAAAGAGTGAGTGAAACTCTTTGTAAGATTTGGGAATAAACGTAACTAGCCGTTGAGGCCGAAAAACGTAGCAATGTCAGCGGATTACTGGTGCCCAAGGTGAGATTCGAACTCACACGCCCGTGAAGGCGGGGGATTTTGAA
>CAXACF010000432.1:0-2289 GCA_963967125.1 uncultured Rhodobacterales bacterium
TGGAATGTTTATCAGCCTGAATCACACTTGAGTCCAAGTCAATTTTGAATGCGCCATATCCCGCAATTCCCAGCGCAATTACCCCCGCTGTCAGCACAACCCATTCGATTGTCACTGCACCTGATTCGTCGTGGATATAACTTTGGAAAATTCGCAACATTAATCCGCTCCGTAGTTCGCTATTGACCTAACGGTAGGGATCAAATTGGGGCAAAAATCGGCAATACTTTGTTCAAACTGCCCAATTCAAGGCAATTCAGGCTAAAACACCTAAAGTTTAATACAAGTACGCTTTGCTCAGGCCGTTTTTTGATAATCTTTGTGAATCAGTTTACAATCACAATAGGGGCATTCCACCCACCCGTGTTCGTTTGGGATTTGCAACCAAACACGCGGATGGCCCAGTGCACCTTCGCCCCCGTCACATGAAACGCGGTAGGACTCAACAATTTTTGTTTCTGGAGCTTGTGTTGTCATTTCATTTGTCCTTATGCTGATGCGCTGCTGCTTATGCGGCAAATTTGGAAACGAGGCAAGAACTAGGTTGCCCTGGGAATCATTCTGCCCAACACGCGACCGCTTAGAATGTGGACATGTAAATGTGGCACTTCTTGCACGCCCGCCTCACCCGTATTTGCAATCGCGCGGTATCCCATACCATCCATGGAAGGTTGGACACCTAGTAATTTGCACACCTCCCCAATCGCGCGGGTGAAACCCACAATTTCGTCATCACTCGCCTCTTGCGCAAAGTGGTCGTAATTCACGTAGGGCCCTTTGGGGATCACCAATACATGTGTTGGGGCCTGTGGCGCGATATCTTCGAATGCCAGGGCGTGTTCAGTTTCCAAAACAGTTTTGTTGGGAATCTCTCCGCGTAGGATTTTTGCGAAAATGTTTTGATCGTCGTAGCTGTAACTCATCTCAATCCTTAATCTGAATAAATCCAGTCCAGCGTCACAATATCAAGCGCCTCTTCTACCGCAATATCCGCAAATCGTGACAATTCTTCTGCATTCCTTTGTGCCGCCCCTTTTTCATCGATTTTATAAGCAAACTCCAGCTTTAGATCGCCGATACTGTCAATTTCTTTCTTCAAATCATTCCTGATAGAAGGCAGCAATTTTACCAAAGTTTCGACAGCTGTTTGATCAGAAATAAGGCCGATCCTGCGCGCATGACCCAAAATATACTGATCATCAAATTCGCAATTAATTTCAAGAATACGCGTTGTGTTCCGATCCGATGCAAAATCACGGATCAAATCAATATTTGAAGGGTCCAAACAAATCGCGAGTTTTTCTGTTTCATAGTATTCATAAAGCATCCGCATCAACGCGCGACGATGGCGCGCTTTTTTCTGATGGTTGGATAAAATTCCGCCCAGTTCAGGCAATTCTTTGACATCCTCACTGAAGATATATTCCAGCAAAGGCATTTTGGCATGCGGACGCATTTTTTCGACAAACCGTTTTGCGACATGCCATTTTTTGCAAACAATAATGAACAACTCACGATCGCGCCCGATCGTGCTTTCCAGTTCCCAAAAGCGCGGCGCGAACCGCAATCCTGTGCGCCCGCGTTCGGTGATGAATTTATACAAATTCTTTCCGTCATTTGATGTCTGGAAATCGCGTCGATTAGAATTGTATAGTGCCCCAAGACGTTGACGCAGCGATGTTGCGCCTGCACTGATTTTACGTGCAAATAAGGAATCTTGCCCGACCAAAAATTCATAATGGTCGTTATAAAAAGTGGCTGGCATTCCATAATCAGAAAATACCAAGAACGTTAACGTCCGCGTTCTTATTTCTTTATTGGGGATCAGGTACCCAACCAGTGTTTGAAAAAAGGTTTCATCTGGAATCCAAGTTGTTTTGAAAAATTTCAAAACATCTGGTCGATTTTTCAAGAAATCTAAAATGAACTCAATTGTTTTGCGCCGCAAACACCACCACTGGCTGCCAATCCGAATGCATAAATCAGCAGGTAATTTTCGTTTAAGTCCCAGTGCTTTTTGCAGTTCAAAAGATTTGTAAAATAGCCACTTTTGCGTGCGTTCATTAAAGAAATGCCGGTAGATCAAGCGCTCTTCGCGCATGCCGGTTTTGATCCAGTCACTGCGAAAAAAATCAAAGCTTTCAATAAAGTCGGCATCCTGCGCATCCAAAAATTCGTGTATATAATCCGCCGATTTCGTTGGCATGCAATCACCAGAAATCATGTAAAAATGCGTTGCTTTGGGAAACGCTTCAACTGCGGCTTCAATAGAATACAGTGTCGCCTGAA
>CAXACF010000433.1:0-2288 GCA_963967125.1 uncultured Rhodobacterales bacterium
ACGGGTTAAGGCGCATTTGCGCCGCATCCGTGCCGCGGCGGTTGGGGATCGTTTGGAATACGGGGATATCATGTTGGACCCCGAAACGCATAAGGTGTTTCGTTCGCAATCTGAATTGAAACTGGGACCGACCGAGTTTCGTTTGCTGTCGACATTTATGGAAAAACCGGGCCGCGTGTGGTCACGTGATCAGTTGCTGGATAGGGTGTGGGGTCGTGATATTTACGTGGATACACGCACGGTGGATGTACATGTTGGACGCTTGCGCAAAGCATTGTGCCAGCATGGCGGTGATGATCCTCTGCGTACGGTGCGCGGTGCAGGATACGCCTTGGGTTAACGCGGGTAGGGGTCTTCACCCTCAACCTGACCTGCCAGCCAATCCCGAAATTTGCGCACAGCGGGTTTGATGCGGTCACGTTTAGGCCAAACCAAATGATAGGATTGCGCGACCTGACCGTCGCCCTCATAGGGGCAGATTAAAATGCCGCGTGCCAAATCCTCTTCTACCAAGTAATTTGGCATCAATGCCACGCCCAATCCCGCTAAAACAGCCTGATGGATGGTTGAAAACTGATCATAAGAGGTCGCGGGGCGTTTGATGTCCTGATCAAACCCCTGTTGCCTAAACCAATCTGACCACGATGTTGGGCGCGACATAATTTGTAGCAAATCGGACGCGGCAAGCGATCCTAGGGTGGGTGGTTCATCAAAATAATCGGGGCGACATACGGGGACCACATATTCGGATTTTAACCGCATCGAGGACGCATTTGCCCAATTTGCATCGCCAAAATGGAGTGCCGCATCAATGGGTTCCGCGTCAAAATCAAATGGAATAAGGCGCGTCAACATATTGATCGTAATGTCAGGATGTCGTTTTGAAAAATCCCCCAATTTCGGCATCAACCACCGCATACCAAACGCGGGTAATATGCCGAGCGTCAAGGTGTTTGCATGATCCTCAAACTGTAAATCTTGGGTTGCAGTGTGAATCATGCCCAAGGCAGTACGAATTGTTTCGGCGAACTCTTTGGCCTTTGGTGTTAATTCCAGCCGATTGTTGCGCCGTGTGATGATGTCCTGACCCAACTGCTGTTCCAGCAATTGAAGTTGCCGTGAAACCGCACTTTGGGTTTGGGACAGCTCTTTGGCCACTGCCGATGCTGTTTTTAAACGATCTAACGCCTCGATCGCGCGCAGTGATGCCATGCTGGGTAAATCGGAACGCGTTAGCTGTACCATGATGATAGCTCATATAAATATGTCACAAATGCTATATAAATTGGAAAATACATAAAGTATATATACGCGTAACACATATATGATGGAGCATCCGATGTTAGATAAACCCATATTAAAGGCCAAAGACGCACCTGATTTGTCCAGCTATGATTGGGCCGATCCGTTTATGTTAGAGGATCAATTGACTGAGGATGAGCGCCTAACCCGTGACAGCGCACGCGCTTTTGCCCAAGAAAAACTGCAGCCCCGCGTGATCAATGCCTATCGCGAAGAAGAGGTCGCACCAGAAATTTTCCGTCAGATGGGTGAAATGGGTTTGTTGGGCATCACAGTTCCAGAGGAATACGGCGGGCTAGGGGCAGGGTACGTAACCTACGGCCTTGTTGCGCGTGAAATTGAACGTGTGGACAGCGGATATCGGTCAATGATGTCGGTGCAATCGTCCTTGGTGATGTATCCGATTTACGCATATGGCAGCGAAGAACAGCGTCAAAAATACCTACCCGGTTTGGCCAGCGGTGAATTGATCGGCTGTTTTGGATTAACTGAACCTGATGCGGGGTCGGATCCTGCGGGGATGAAAACACGCGCCGAAAAAACCGCAAATGGGTATCGGATCACCGGATCAAAAATGTGGATTTCCAATTCGCCCTTGGCCGATGTGTTTGTGATTTGGGCCAAATCCGAGGCGCATGATGGTAAAATCCGTGGTTTCATCCTTGAAAAAGGGATGAAGGGCCTAAGTGCGCCGAAAATCGGTGGAAAACTATCACTGCGCGCCTCTGTCACGGGCGAAGTTGTCATGGATGGTGTTGAGGTTGGCGATGATGCATTGCTGCCCCATGTCAGCGGTTTGAAGGGCCCGTTTGGGTGTCTGAACCGCGCACGTTATGGGATCAGCTGGGGCGTTTTGGGCTCTGCCGAGTTCTGCTGGCATGCGGCGCGTCAATACGGTTTGGATCGTAAACAATTCAACCGTCCAATTGCCCAAACACAGCTCTTCCAAAAGAAATTGGCCGATATTCAAACCGAAATCACACTGG
>CAXACF010000434.1:0-2277 GCA_963967125.1 uncultured Rhodobacterales bacterium
CGATCCCCCCGACCAGATTGATGGTATTGGCCAAAAATTCGGGTAATTGCCACCCCTGCACCAAAAACACCAACCCCAAAAGCGTTGAAAGAACCAAGGGTTCACGCACCAATTTGCGAAAGGATGTGCCCCCCGTGATCACGTAAATCCCGATGCTAAAGGCAAAGACAGATGTCACGCTGAACAAAATAATCGCATAGCCAAACCCCGCCTGCCCAAAGGCAAAAAGGCACAGTGGCAATCCCATGTTGCCTGTATTCCCGCTGACAAACGGCGCGAAATAGCTGGGCATGTCCAGGCGGGCCAGTTTGACAAAAATGTAAACCGCCACCATCGCCCCACCATAGGTCGCAAGTGAGGCCCAGAACATGGTGGCCAAGGCCTCGGGGTCGATGTCCGTGTTGACCAGACTGTCAAACACCAAACAGGGGATCGCGATATTTGTCGCCAAACGGGTGACAAACTCGGTTGGGTACTCCACCCCCCGCTTCACCCAGAGATAGCCGCTGCCCGCAATCAAAAAGACAGGGGCAACAACATTAAAAATGATCAGGAACAGGGCCATGCCCTAGCCAGCATCGCGGCCCTCGGGGCCTGTCATGTCAAAGCCAAGGTGGCGTGCAACAGTAAAGATATCTTTGTCCCCGCGCCCACACATGTTCATGCAGATGATGTGATCAGACGGCAAGGTTGGCGCAATTTTCATGACGTGACCCAGCGCGTGCGAAGGTTCCAGCGCGGGAATGATCCCTTCGGTTGCGCAGCACAGTTGGAACGCCTCTAGCGCCTCTTTATCCGTAATCGACACATATTTTGCACGCCCAATGTCATGCAGCCATGCATGTTCTGGTCCAATCCCCGGATAATCCAGACCAGCCGAGATTGAGAAGCCTTCTAAAATCTGACCATCCCCATCCTGCAACAAGTAGGTGCGGTTGCCGTGCAAAACGCCCGGACGCCCCCCCGTTAGGGATGCGCAATGTTCCATGTCGTCATTGACGCCTTTACCACCCGCTTCAACACCGATGATGTTCACGTCCTGATCATCAAGGAACGGGTAAAACAGACCCATCGCATTGGACCCACCGCCAATTGCCGCGATCAGCGTGTCAGGCAAACGCCCCTCTGCCGCCATCATCTGTTCTTTGGCCTCTTTGCCGATGATGGATTGGAAATCGCGAACCATCGCGGGGTATGGGTGTGGGCCTGCAACGGTGCCGATGCAATAGAATGTGTCGCGCACATTGGTCACCCAATCGCGCAGCGCATCGTTCATGGCATCTTTTAGTGTGCCGCGGCCTGATGTGACGGGAACAACCTCTGCCCCCAATAGACGCATACGGAATACGTTTGGTGCCTGACGTTCCACATCATGTGCGCCCATGTAAACCACACATTTCAAACCAAATTTCGCGCATACCGTTGCCGTCGCCACACCGTGTTGGCCCGCCCCTGTTTCCGCAATGATACGGGTTTTGCCCATGCGACGTGCCAGAATGATTTGGCCCAACACGTTGTTGATTTTGTGCGCGCCTGTGTGGTTCAGTTCATCACGCTTCATATAGATCTTCGCGCCGCCCAAATGGTCGGTTAGGCGTTCAGCAAAATACATCGGGCTGGGACGACCAACATAATGCGTCCACAGATCATTCATTTCGGCCCAAAACGCATCATCCGTTTTGGCACGTTCATATTGCTCTTCCAACTCAAGGATCAACGGCATCAGGGTTTCCGACACAAAGCGACCCCCAAATTTACCAAAACGCCCCTTTTCATCTGGGCCTGTCATAAAGCTATTGAAGAGATCGTTTGCCATTGTTGGTCCTCCGCCATTCACCCGCTAGGTTTAGCCTGTCATTTGGGTATGGTAAAGCGCCCGCGCAATAAATCACGCGATGTCACAGGAAAAATTTACGCACGGCTGCTTTGAACGAATTTTTGGATCAATTCGGCGTTTTTTAGACCCGGCGCATCTTCGACACCGCTGGACACATCCACCTGTTTTGCGCCCGTCATTTTGACAGCCTCGGCCACGTTTTCGGTGGTTAGCCCGCCCGCCAACATCCACGGACAGGGCCAACGACGCCCTGCAATCAAGCGCCAATCAAAGGACAGGCCATTGCCGCCCGGCAATTCCCCACCCTTGGGCGGTTTTGCATCCACAAGGATTTGATCAGCCACACCGAAATAGCTTTCCAGTTTTGGCAAATCATCCCCATCCGCAATGCCAACCGCCTTCATCACGGGCAGGCCATAACGCACCTTTACCTCAGCCAC
>CAXACF010000435.1:0-2269 GCA_963967125.1 uncultured Rhodobacterales bacterium
ATTATCGGGGGCGGGCCGATTGGCGTGGAAACGGCACAGGCACACGCGCAGTTGGGTATCAGAACAACGTTGATTGAAAGATTTGAAATTTTATCACGTGAAATCTCAGAAACACGTGAAATTCTGCGCACCAAATTATTGCAGGATGGCGTTACGGTTTTCGAAAACTGTGATGTGAGCAGCATCAAAGAAAACGGAGCGATCAAGTCGATTACCTTGGGCGATGGCCAAATAATACAGGGCTCACATATTTTGGTCGCCACGGGGCGGCGCGCGAATATTAAGGGGCTGAATCTGTCTGAAGCGGGTATTGAAACCACGGATGTTGGGATCAAGGTGGATGACAATTTGCGAACGACCAATCGTGCCGTTTATGCAATCGGTGATGTGATCGGACAGGAACAGTTCACCCATGTTGCAGGATATCATGCGTCCTTGGTTGTCCGTTCTGCCTTGTTTGGTCTGCCTGCAAAGGTCAGAAAAGACCACATCCCAAGGGTCACATATTGCGATCCAGAAGTTGCCAGTGTGGGGGACATTTCGGATGATGCGGGTTTTGAGTCATATCGTGTGACCTACGATGGATTGGATCGCGCAATCGCAGGAGGCCATACCGACGGGTTCGCGCAGATTTGGGTTAAAAATGGCCGTGTTCGCGGGGCAACAATCGTTGGTGCGCAGGCAGGTGAATTGATCCACTTTTGGTCACTTGTGATTGCTCAAAACCTTAAACTGTCAAAGGCGTCCAGCATGATCACGCCTTATCCAACCTTATCGGATATCAACAAAAAGCTGATTGGCGCTTATTTCACACCCCGCTTATTTGACAATCGCAAGATTAAGTCGTTTGTAAAACTTGTACAACGCTGGGTGCCATAACGATGTTCAACACGCTCTCTGGTCGGTTTCTGATCTTGACGATTGTTTTCGTCATGCTGGCCGAGGTGTTGATTTTCGTACCCTCCATTGCGCGATTTCGGGTGGACTATCTGAACACGCGCATTGAACGTGCGCAGATTGCATCACTTGCGCTACTGGCTGATGACATGCTCGCCCCAGAGCTAGAGGCAGAGCTGTTGCAAAACGCAGGCGTTTACAACGTTGTGCTCGTGCGAAATGAAACGCGTCAGTTGGCCTTGTCCTCGACACTGCCGTCCCCCGTTGCGGATACATATGATTTGCGTGATCCCGGGATTGGAACGTTGATCATTGATGCACTTCATGAAGTGACGCGCACAGATGATCGCATCATCCGCGCCGTTGGTTTGCCAAAGTTGGATGGTGGTAACCTGATTGAAATCACATTGGATGCAGGACCCCTTCAGCACGCAATGCGGGACTATGGCCTGCGGATTTTATGGTTGTCCGCGATTATTTCAATTTTCACCGCGGTGCTTTTGAACCTTGTGGTGCGCTGGGTGATCGTACGGCCAATCGCATATCTGGGCCGTTCAATGCGTGAATATGAAAAAGCGCCACAGGATGCGCGTCGAATTATTCAACCGCGTGCAAGTGTGATTGAATTACACGAAGCTGAAATCGCCCTCGCCAGCTTGCAGTCTGAACTATCGGCTGCCCTGCGTCAGAGGCAGCGTTTGGCGCAATTGGGTGAGGCTGTCGCCAAGGTCAGTCATGATCTAAGGAATATTTTGTCCACGGTTCAATTGCTGTCTGATCGTTTAGAAGAAAGCGACGATCCAGCGGTCAAGCGTTTGGCACCCAAACTGGTGCGTTCCGTTTCACGCGCCGTCGCGCTGAGTGAAAACACCCTTGCATTCGGACGCGCTGATGAACCCACGCCGCAGCTACAACGTTTCTGCGTGGGTGACATTATTGACGATGTGGTGACCCAAGAAACACTTGCCCTTGAAAACGCGAACCAAATTCAATTTCAAGTGTCCTGCAATGTGGACGAGGTCCGTGCAGACCCCGAACAATTGTATCGCGTTTTGCAAAACTTGGTCCGTAATGCGCGTCAGGCGTTCGGAACATCGCATGGAGAGATTGAAATTGTCGTTGGCGAAGACGAGGCCAACTGGACGATCACAATTCGTGATGAAGGTCCGGGATTGCCGCAGAAAGCGATTGAGCACCCCTTTCACCCTTCCAGTGGCGGGACCAAGCGCGAGGGCAGTGGACTAGGGTTGGCAATAGCGCCCGAGTTGGTAGGTGGGCCCGGTGGGACGTCTGAGCTCCAGCCTAATGCTGAAAACGGCGCGGGACTGCAAAACACTTTACCAAAGGGGGAAAGTTAGCACCCCTATGCTGT
>CAXACF010000436.1:0-2253 GCA_963967125.1 uncultured Rhodobacterales bacterium
CGGCGCCTATGGCGTTATCGCATTGATCCTAATCATTGGCCTGCAATGGCAGATCGTCGCCGCACTGATGCAGGCGGAAATCGCGTTCATTGCCCTGATCTCGGCGGCGGTATTATCGCGTGCGCCCCTCCCCCTGATTATGGCGCGCATTCCCAATGCACGGGGGTCGGGCCTGTCCCATCAAACGGCCATGTCGGATCAAAACGCCGCCTATGGCGCATTGGTGCTGGCGGGGGTTATTGCCTTGGTCATGATGGGCATTTCAGGCGCATGGGTGATTGGCTGCGCCGCAGGGATCGCCGTTGCCGCGACCGCCCTTGCCAGATGGAAAATCGTGGGACATACGGGCGATACACTCGGGGCAATACAGATGTTGGGCGAAACCTTCACATTGCTGGCTGCCCTTCAATTTTTGGCATAAAAAAACCCGCGTTGCCGCGGGTTTTCCTAAACATATCTAAACTGATTTAGGCTGCGCGGGATACCAACACCTCATCCACACGCTTGGCCGCAGCGGTTTCATCGCCATCTGCGACGGCAGCCACTTCACGTGTCAAACGCTCTAGCGCAGCTTCATACAATTGACGCTCTGAATAGCTTTGCTCGCGATCCGTGTCATTGCGGTGCAAATCACGCACAACTTCTGCAATTGCGATCAAATCACCAGAGTTGATTTTTTGTTCATATTCTTGCGCGCGGCGTGACCACATCGCGCGTTTCACCTTGGCTTTGCCCTTTAGGGTTTTCATGGCCTGATCAATAACATCTGGCGAGCTGAGGGCGCGCATACCGATTTCGGTTGCTTTCGCAGTTGGAACGCGCAACGTCATTTTGTCTTTTTCAAAAGAAATCACAAACAACTCCATCGAAATGCCTGCAATCTCTTGCTCTTCGATGGAAACGATTTGTCCAACGCCGTGGGCTGGATAGACCACATATTCGTTTGGACGAAATTCAGATTTCTTGCTTTTAGTCATTCAATTATCCCCTTTTGCATCTGATGTTCAGACGACAAAAAACCTAGGCACATCCCAAGGGATGTCCAAACTAGGCATATGCTGATTTTAGTTAGATACAGTCCAGCGCACTGTACCCATGTCGAGACGGTTCTTCATTTGTAGGCAAAACATACCACAAAAATTCACTGATTCCCACCCTTGCGGGAATCACCGCAGTTTTATCCGCCTTCACCGGGTGTTTCTGAGAAGTATTTCTCAAGCTTGCCCTCTTCGCCATCGCGCTCATCTGCTTCGGGCAGCGGGTCTTTTTTGGTGATGATCACGGGCCATTGTTCTGCATATTTGCGGTTAAACTCGACCCATTTTTCTGTGTCTGGTTCCGTGTCTGGACGAATTGCGTCTGCGGGGCATTCAGGTTCACATACGCCGCAATCGATGCATTCGTCGGGATGGATCACCAACATATTTTCCCCCTCATAAAAACAATCGACGGGGCATACCTCGACGCAGTCGGTGTATTTACATGCGATGCAATTTTCGTTGACGATGTATGTCATTGGCTATCATCCTACTTCATTCTCAAATTGCTTGCTAAAGCAGCGCGGCAAATCAATCAAGAGTGCGCGCGCGGATAAGATCAAGACTGCGTCGATCCTTCTTGGTGGGACGCGCCCCTCCTCTTGGGGTTTGCTCTTGTGGAATTTTTTCCTCGGGAGGGCTGAGATCTTCGTATAATGTTTGCGCTTCACTGGCAGGACCACGGCGCGTTCCCAGTTCGACAATTTTGATGACACGGATTTGATTGCCTTGTGGAAAGGTCAAAACCGTGCCTTCGATAACGGCAGTAGAGGGTTTAGAAACCTTGTTCGCATTAACGCGCACATGGCCACCCGACACCACCTTGGCCGCAAGGGTACGTGTTTTGAAAAAACGTGCATGCCAAAGCCATTTGTCCAAACGGATTTTGGGCTCTGACATGCAACTGGTCCTTACTTTTTCAAACCCATAAGCGCCGCGGCGAATGGATTATCAGGATCGATTTGTTTTTCTTTCTTGGGCTTGGCAACGAACGAACGGGCCTTGCCCTGATCGCCTCGGCTTGGTTTGCCCTTGGGCTTGCCGCCTTGCTTTTTGCGCGGCTGATCGCCATTTTGGCGTTTTCCACCCTGCGGACGCGGCTTGGGTTTGCGTCCCCATGTAAAGGTGTAGAACACTTCCATCTCTGGGGCTTCTGCCTCGGCGGAAGCCGCTTCTGTTTCCGCAACAGGGACCTCTGCGGCATCCTCTGCAGGCA
>CAXACF010000437.1:0-2252 GCA_963967125.1 uncultured Rhodobacterales bacterium
CCCTCTAATTCATCATCGCCCAGTCCAGAGCAGATCACATCATCCTCATTCCCCCCTGATAGGGCATTATCCCCCAGATGCGAAATGAGTGTGTCGGTTCCTGATCCCCCGGTTAATGTATCACTGCCCCATGCGTCCGACAGATGGTCATGCCCATCGCCGCCAGATACGTGATCATTTCCCGTTCCTCCAGAGATCGTGTCGTGATCAGATTGCCCCAACAGCGCGTCATTGCCTGCACCCCCTGCAATCAAATCATCACCTGCACCTGCATGAATTTCATTGTCCGCATCGTTTCCGAACACATCGTCAGATCCACTGCCCGAAAACACGTTTTCGATGATGGTTCCAAATGCAATCGCGGTATTGTCATCAATGTGATGCGTATACCCAAATGTGGATGATGCCCCTGGCGTTAGATCAACAACACTGCGAAGTGTGAAACTGCTTAGATCAATCGCATCAATCCCGCCCGTGTCATAAAGTGCCTGCACGCTGGGCGTGGATGGGGCAAAGGTGTATGTTGTTGCCCCAAATTCGGTGGTTGGGTTTGCACCATAAAGATATTGCGCTGTCTGAATATCATAGGCCATCGGCGTATAGGCCCCATAATGGACCAATTGCCCATTCATCCATCGTGCGATCTGATGATCATTGTTGTTGTAGGACATGATGGTATAGCGCACATCATCAAATTCAGTGGGCATTTCATGACCATCATGCGCGTGTGCCAAGGATAGGGCGTGCCCAATTTCGTGAATGATTGTTAGGTATTCATATGTGCCTTGCGACCAATCATTTTTGCGCATCATCGCGGGGCTGAACCATGTGTCCCCACCTGCTGCATAGTACCAATTGGGATAGTAGGCCCAGGCATAACCAGATGCGCCTGAATACGTGGTGCCCCCAAAACGCAAAAGGCCCACTTCACTATTGCCTTCCGTCACTTCTACAAATTCAACGTCGATATAACGGGCCCATTCGGCCAACCCCATGCGGATCGCATTTTTCTGCGCGTCGCTCAGCTCCAAAATGTCTGCATCATAAACGCCACGCGTTGTGGCATCCGTTGCATCGGCGTATGATGCGCTGTCGAGATAGTGCAGGGTCGCATCCATAAAGCTATAGGGAATGATTGTGCCTGCACCTGCGGTGTTCCATGTGCTGAACCCTGTGTAATCGGGTAGCAGGGCGTCGATGATTTCATTGCCCGAATGCTGCGCGGGATAAGCATAGTTCAGCAGATGCGTCCCAGATTGATAGGTTGCGATCGCCTGATCCTGATCCACGCGCGGCGCGCGCAGGGTCGTTTGTGTAAATCGATCGTCTGACATGACACAGATATCCCAAGAGTAGCGGGATCAGTGTGCCAACGGCGTTAAAAATCGTGAATATGGGGATTGGGATCGCGAATGGGGTATCCGACTAGAAAGCTCAATTTGAAGTTGAACTTTCTATCCGCGTTAGGACCAAAAGGTGAATGTGGGTCTGTCATATACCCGTTTGGGTTGTGCGGCGCAGTCCGAAGACCGCGCCAACGTATCTTAGCTGCGCAGGATCGAGCGACCCGCATAGATCGCCGTTTCGTCCAACATTTCCTCGATACGGATTAACTGATTGTACTTTGCCAACCGATCGGAACGAGCCAAGGATCCTGTTTTGATCTGACCACAGTTTGTTGCAACAGCAAGGTCCGCGATTGTGGCATCCTCGGTTTCACCCGAACGGTGGGACATCACGTTTGTGTAACGGGCGCGATGCGCCATTTCAACCGCGCGCATTGTTTCAGACAGGGATCCGATTTGGTTTACCTTGACCAACATGGAATTCGCGCAGCCATCTGCAATCCCTTGGGACAAGCGCTCGGGGTTTGTGACAAACAGATCGTCGCCCACCAACTGCACGCGATCCCCAATCGCATCGGTCAATGATTTCCAACCTGCCCAGTCATCTTCGGCCATGCCATCTTCGATTGAGATGATGGGATAGTCATTCACAAGCGCCGCAAGATAGGCCACGTTTTCATCCGAGCTGAGCGTTTTGTTTTCACCTGCAAGGACATATTTGCCGTCTTTGTAATATTCGGTCGAGGCGCAATCTAGGGCCAGATAGATATCTTCGCCCGGTGCATATCCCGCCTTTTCAATCGATTTCAAAACAAAATCCAACGCATCACGTGTCGAACTTAGGTTCGGGGCAAATCCGCCTTCGTCGCCGATCCCTGTGGACAGACCCGCGGCCGAAAGTTCCTT
>CAXACF010000438.1:0-2248 GCA_963967125.1 uncultured Rhodobacterales bacterium
TCGTGAATTCATAGTCCTGTTTCACCCGGCGGCACCGCCGGGGAGCGCCTGCCTGCCCCTCGGCAGGCGCTTGAACCTCATCAACGTTTTGAAACGTTGGCTCGTTGTGATGAGCAATCGCATTTTGCACCGCCATCTTAGTGCGCCTACCCAGGCAGGCGCTCCTCGAATCGCGCAGGGGGTTCGTTATGCTGCATTGGTTTTTCACTAGAATTATGTGTATCTTGGATTTCTTGCTCTACAATCCCCGCAGATATATGTTATCTGCCCGCAAAACAGTTGCATGAGGATCATGGTGCAGGATAGCCAACATCAATCTCTTCATAGATCAGCGCGCCTATCGGTTGCGCCGATGATGGATTGGACGGATCGGCATTGTCGGTATTTGCATCGTTTGATGTCGCGGAAAACCTTGCTTTACACAGAAATGGTCACCTCACCCGCCTTGGTGCGGGGTGGGGCATTGCATTTGTTGGATTACAACCCCGAGGAACATCCCGTGGCCCTGCAATTGGGGGGATCGGACCCTGCCGAACTGGCCGCGGCGGCCAAGATGGGCGAAGATGCGGGATATGATGAAATCAACCTAAACTGTGGTTGCCCCTCTGATCGTGTGCAATCAGGCACCTTTGGTGCGGTGTTGATGCGCACCCCTGATTTGGTGGCAGAGTGCTGCGCCGCAATGCAGGACGCGGTTGACGTTGAGGTCACCGTGAAATGCCGCATTGGTGTGGATGATCAGGACGCCCATCAGGTGCTGCCCGATTTCATCAAACGGGTGTCGGATGCAGGGGTGAAACGATTTATCATCCATGCCCGTAAGGCGTGGTTACAGGGGCTGAGCCCCAAGGAAAACCGCGAAATCCCACCGCTGGATTACGATTTGGTGCATCAGATTAAGGCGGATAACCCCAATCTGCATATTTCGATCAACGGGGGGATTACAACGCTGGATCAGGCGGTGCAGCATTTGGATCAGGGTTTGGATGGCGTCATGGTTGGACGCGCGGCCTATCATTCGCCAAGTGATATCCTATGCGCCGCAGACGCGCGGATTTACGGGGGCGATGGGATAACGGACCCGCATGAGGTTGTGTTGCAAATGCTGCCCTATATCGACCGTCACATCGCACAGGGTGGTCGTTTGCATCAGGTGACACGCCATATGCTGGGCCTGTTCATGGGCCGCCCCGGCGCACGGGGCTGGCGCAGATTGTTGTCAGAAGAGGCGCATTTGGGCGATCCAAGTGTGGTTAAGCGCGCCTTGGAGCGGGTGTCCTAGGATTACCAGATGTACGCCAAACGCCCCCTGTGGGTTCGTGATAGATAAATAGAATTGAATCGCAGATCGTAAATTCAATCTATAGACGAATTTATGCTGTAATGTTACTGTGTAAAAATAGAGTTACGGATTCATAAATCATTTTTATTTCACGTATTTTGGACGTTTACGATTTGAAAAGACTATTGATAAGAACTGTTCTGGGCTTAATTGTGCTGGCCTTTGGGTGCATCGGCTTCTTGTTTATAGCGCAGACGAATGAACGTGGCGCCGGGAAATATTCGCCAGGTTATCAAACAACGACCCTCCAAGTTCCTCACCGTGACGTGTTTCTTAATCTAAATATTTGGTATCCCACCGACGATGACAGACCAACTGAACTCATAGGACAAAATGCGTTGTTCTACGGCCACTATGTCCGGCCGAATGCGAAGCCGAAGTCAGGAACGCATCCTGTTGTTGTATTTAGCCATGGTTCTGGCGGAAACGCCCTTCAGGTGGGATGGTTGGCAGAAGCGCTGGCTGAGAAAGGATATGTCGTGCTGGCCGCAAATCATCCGGGCACAACGTCACGTGATAGCTTGCCCGAAAGAACCGTTATGATTTGGGAGAGGGCAAAGGACCTGAGCGAGATCTTAAATTGGGCCGAAAACCCGACAATTGAGGGGTTGTCCTTGGATACTGAAAACATATCGGTGGCAGGCTTCAGCCTCGGAGGGCACAGTGCTTTGGCCATATCAGGGGTGCAAGTTTCGAAGGTCAAATTCATTGAATATTGTGATCGTAATGCGGATATTTGGGATTGCGGTTGGCAATCTCGTGGGGGCGTGGATTTTACTGAAATCAACGCGGATCTTTATGATGCGCGCTATCTCGACAGTCGTGTTCGTGCCACCATTGCGATTGATCCAGCTCTGGCACCTGCCGCCATTATCGAAAGTGCTGAGGGGATTTCTCACCCTGTGA
>CAXACF010000439.1:0-2241 GCA_963967125.1 uncultured Rhodobacterales bacterium
GAATTTTTAGTGGATTGAATTGCGGCATTGGATCCAGTGATCAACGTGAAATCGTTGAAATAAATCGTGCCCGCGTTGTCAAGGATATGGGCGGCAACACCTCCAATCTCATCGCGCTGCATCAATTTCATTCTGCTCAGATGGTAACAGTCGATGATACATTCGCGGACCGTCCACATGCGGATGGCGTTGTCAGCAATCGTAAGGGCGACATCCTGACGATCCTGACCGCGGATTGCCAACCCGTGTTGTTTCATGATCCAGACGCGGATGTGATCGGGGCCTGCCACGCAGGTTGGAAAGGTGCGCTTGCAGGCGTCATTGGCGCGACGGTTGAAGCGATGATCGCACTGGGCGCAAAACGCGAAAACATAAACGCCGCAATCGGGCCCTGTATTTCACAATCCGCATATGAAGTTGGCGCTGAATTTCGCGATCAATTTGTGTCACATGATCCGACTTATGAGTCGTTTTTCATCCAAGGCGCGCAAAAGGGGAAATTCCAATTCGATCTGCCTGCCTTTGGCCTTGATACTCTGAACCGAGCGGGGATCAAAAGCGCACATTGGATCCACGAATGCACCTACGCTAATGAGGGATATTACTATTCCTACCGCAGAACAACACATCGTGGCGAGGCCGATTATGGCCGCCTGATTTCCTGTATTGCACTATAGTTAGGATTGTTTGGTTAGGCGTTCTTCTAGGACTTCAAATGGAACGCCAGGATCATCTTTGGACCCGCGAATGACCAGTGATGTTTTGACCGATCCAACATTTTCAGCGCAAAGCAATTCCTCTGTCAGGAAACTTTGAAAGGTGCTGAGATCCGGCGCCACGCATTTCAGCATGAAATCAACTTCGCCATTCAACATATGGCATTCCCGTACCAGCGGCCATTCGCGGCAGCGGTCCTCAAATGCACGTAGGTCCGATTCTGCCTGGCTTTGCAATCCGACCATTGCAAACACCTGCACCTCAAACCCCAGCGCGCGGGCGTCCACCTGCGCGTGGTATCCGTTGATGAACCCCTGTTCTTCCAATGCGCGAACACGACGCAGGCAGGGTGGTGCAGAAATTCCAACACGTTTTGCCAATTCAACGTTTGTCATCCTGCCATCCGCCTGCAATTCAGCAAGGATCAGGCGGTCAATCGGATCTAAACGTGTTAATGGCATCATGTACTCCCAAGTTGCACGATCAATACCTGACGGGCACAGCATGCGCAACAATATTTCACGATGACGCAATAATATTGTTTGTTATTTTTCGTTCACTATTCTGCGCGATGGGTTTCCTCTGCCAATTCTTGTGATTATATATGCGTAAAATTCTCTGATCTGGGGACACAGAATATTATGTCAGACACACGTCACACAAAAGTTTTGATTGTTGGCTCTGGACCCGCGGGATACACCGCGGGCGTTTACGCAAGCCGCGCGATGTTAGAACCAATTTTGGTTCAAGGAATGGAACCTGGTGGCCAATTAACCACCACAACCGAAGTTGAAAACTGGCCTGGTGATACCGAGGTACAGGGTCCCGATTTGATGGTTCGGATGGAGGCCCATGCATCCGCAATGGGATGCGAAATTATCGGTGACATGATCAATAATCTTGATTTATCCAAACGTCCCTTCACCGCAACAGGGGACAGTGGCACGATTTACACAGCCGATGCCGTTATCTTGGCAACTGGCGCACGTGCGAAGTGGTTGGGCCTCCCTTCCGAAGAGGCGTTCAAAGGGTTTGGCGTATCAGCATGCGCAACATGTGACGGGTTCTTTTACCGTGGCCAAGAGATTGTTGTCATTGGCGGCGGAAACACCGCCGTAGAAGAAGCGCTGTTCCTGACGAATTTCGCCTCTAAGGTCACGTTGATCCATCGTCGTGATGAATTGCGCGCGGAGAAAATCCTACAAGACCGCCTTATGAAAAACGACAAAATAGAACCTCTGTGGTTCCACCAATTGGAAGAAGTCGTCGGCAGCGATAATCCCAAAGGGGTCGAGGCCGTGCGTGTGCGTCACGTTGAAACAGGCGAGATTACTGAAATTCCGTGTAAAGGCGTGTTTGTCGCCATCGGCCATTCACCCGCAAGCGAATTGGTAAAAGACCAATTGGAAACGCACAACGGCGGCTATGTTCAGGTTGAGGCTGGATCAACCCGCACATCCATTCCAGGAGTGTTTGCAGCGGGTGATTTAACCGATCACACATATCGTCAGGCGATCACCAGCG
>CAXACF010000440.1:0-2239 GCA_963967125.1 uncultured Rhodobacterales bacterium
CAGGTGGCACAATTCTAACCCTGCTGCCACTATTGGGCATTTCTGTTTTGCTGCTGATGCAGCTGTAGTCGGGTAATGTGATGCATAAATCGGGTCACTGCCTTTGCGGAAAAATTCACTATCAGGTGACGGGCGTTCCAAAATGGACCGCCCTGTGTCACTGCGAAAGCTGTCGTCGCGCGTGCTCTGCGCCGATTGTGGCATGGATGGGGTTTGAACCGAAGGATGTAGAATGGAGCGGAGAGCGCACATTTTACTAATCCTCTGAAATTGCGACCCGCGGGTTTTGTAGCACCTGCGGGACGCAGATGAGTTTTGAAAGCACCCGTTGGCCCGGTGAAATACACCTTTACGCAATTTCACTAGATGATCCGCAAAAGTATGAACCACAACTGCATTGCCACTATGCTGAGCGTGTGGAGTGGTTGAACACGGTTGATGCGCTACCAAAACAAGATGGGTCGGCAGAAATCGACTGATTATTTCACTGAATGGCGGATATATCGGGGATGTTCATATCGGAACTAATGTTCAGATCAATAAACTTTCCCGACAGATAGTATGTAATCCAATGTAACATTGCGAACCTCTTAACCTGTCGCAAGACTAACGTCCGAACATCACGGTTTTGTGTCAGTTGTGAAGTGAATGGCTATTTTTCGGTGGTTCAGCACTCAAAGCGTCTAGAAACTGATTTTCATATCATTTTCGCGTGCTAATTTCAGAACAAGTTAAAAACAGGGGCCTAGACAGTCATGGTTAAAGAAAAAACGGCATTGATTATATCGGCGCACGCGGCAGATTTTGTGTGGCGCTGTGGCGGCGCAATCGCAATGCATGCCAAACTGGGATATGAGGTCAGTGTTGTGTGCCTGTCCTATGGCGAACGCGGGGAAAGTGCGCGCCTGTGGAAAGAGGGGAAATCGCTTGATCAAGTGAAATCCATTCGCCGCAAAGAGGCAGAGAATGCCGCCCATGCGTTGAACGTTCATGACATTAAATTTTTGGACCTTGGGGATTATCCACTGACCTTGGGGCAAGAGGCACAAGATCAGGTGGTGGATATCATTCGTGCGGTGCAACCAAAGTTCATGATGAGCCATTCGCAATACGACCCCTATAACACAGATCATATGCGCACCACGGATTTCGCGCTGACCTGTCGGATGATTGCGCAGGCCTGGGGCCATAATCCGGGGGAAAAGGTATTGGGTGCCCCACAGCTTTACCTGTTTGAACCACATCAAACCGAACAGATGGGGTGGAAACCAGATACGTTTTTGGACATCACCGAAGTGTGGGATCAAAAACGCGCAGCTATGGAATGTAATGAGGGGCAAATTCACCTGTGGGATTATTACACACGTGTCGCCCAGCAACGTGCCAATCATTTTAAACGCAATTCTGGCGGGCAGGCGGGCGGACGGGATTGCAAGTATGCAGAAGGGTTCCAATCCATCTTTCCGCGTACCGTTGATGAACTATAGGGGCGGACATGAGCATACCCACAAACCCATCTTTTGATGTGGCCCATCTGGGGCACGTTGAAATTTACAGCGATAAATTTGATGAAAGCCTTGATTTTTTTACGCGAGTTTATGGTTTAAAGCTCTCGGCCATGGATGAAAACTCGGCCTATTTGCGGGCTTGGGACGATTACGAATTCTGCACCCTGAAACTGACCAAATCATCAACAACGGGTGTGGGCCACATCGGATATCGCGTCGCCAGTCCCGAGGCGTTAGAGCGGCGCATCGCGACGATCAAGGCCAGCGGATATAAAACCCATGGTTGGGTTGATGGAGATCTAAGCCATGGTCGCGCCTATCGCTTTGAAGACCCCTTTGGTCATATCTTTGAACTTTATTGGGACACAAATCGCGCCCCAAACGACGATCCAGCCGCGCTGAAAAATATGGCGAGCCGTTTTACAGGTGTACCACCGCGCCGCATTGATCATGTGAACCTGTTGGCCGAGGATGTCAGCGTGTTCCGCGATTTTATGGAAACCTGTTTGGGATCGCGCGTGACGGAAATGATCCAACTGGATAATGGACGCATTGGGGGATGTTGGTTCACTGTGAACAACAAAACCTATGACCTTGCCTGTACCGAGGAACATGGCCGCGGCCACGGGCGGTTCCATCATGTGACCTATGCCACCGATCAACGCGAGGATATTTTGCGCGCGGCTGATTTGTTCCTTGAGGCGGGTGTTCACATCGAAACAGGCCCGCAT
>CAXACF010000441.1:0-2231 GCA_963967125.1 uncultured Rhodobacterales bacterium
GCGTGGTGGGTGAAGGTCTGGAAACATTGGCCGCACCTGTGAAATTGCTGGATGCACCGAATGCAAAACCGTTGCAAATTACGAATGCAACGGTCGAATTCAATAATTTGACGCATCATTATGGGCGTGAAACGGGGGGATTAGATAACCTGACACTGCGCGTTGAAGCGGGTCAAAAGGTTGGCTTGGTTGGACGTTCAGGGGCCGGTAAATCCACGTTATTCAAACTATTATTGCGGTTTTATGATGCTGAATCTGGTCAAATCCTGATCGATGGTCAGGATATTTCACAGGTCACCCAAGACAGCCTGCGCCACGAAATTGGGATGGTCCAACAGGAAAGTAGCCTGTTACACCGGTCAATTCGTGAAAACATCCTTTATGGCCGCGAAGGGGCCAGCGATACAGACATGATCGCCGCTGCACGGCAGGCAGAGGCGCATGAATTTATCCAAACGCTTGAGGATCAATCTGGCAATATGGGATATGATTCAACGGTTGGAGAACGGGGCGTAAAATTATCGGGAGGCCAACGTCAACGCATCGCATTGGCCCGCGTGATCCTAAAAGATGGACCTATACTGTTGCTGGACGAAGCAACAAGCGCATTGGATAGCGAGGTTGAGGCGACAATTTTGGACACGCTCTATCAGTTGATGGAGGGGAAAACAGTGATCGCCATTGCCCACCGCCTATCCACGATTGCCCAGATGGATCGCATCGTCGTTATGGACGAAGGCCGCATCATCGAAGATGGCACGCATGACGCGCTTTTGCAAAAAGGCGGCCTATATGCTCAACTATGGGCACGCCAATCTGGCGGCTTTTTAAATGCGGATGATGATGTTTAGACGGCTTGCAAATTTAATTGATTACGCGGAACGCGCAGATGGTCCGCCCCCGACCACGCTTTGGCCCTTTATGGCGTGGTGTACCAAGGGCACTTGGCCCGTAATCCTATTGGCAGCACTTGCCTCGGGCATTGCGGGTTTCTTTGAAATGGCCTCTAGCATCGTGTTGGGATGGGTCGTAGATGCCGCAACCGACAGCACAGGATCGGGGTTTTTCATTGAAAACCTGCCCCTTTTGATTGGTGGCATCCTATTCTTCATGATCGCACGCCCCGTTTCATTTGGGATCAGTTCACTGGCGCAAACCTATATTCTGCAGCCTAATATGTTGAACCTGATCATGTTGCGTATTCACCGATGGACAATGGGGCAATCGGTTGAATTTTTTGAAAACGATTTTGCCGGCCGTATCGCACAAAAGGAAATGCAAACAGCAACCAGTGCCACAAATGTTGTGATCGAATTTGTTCATACAATCGTTTTTTCGATTGCATCGGTTCTGGGTGCGATGGTCATTGTCGCGGGGCTTGATCCATTGCTTAGCCTCTTTGTCCTCGCCTGGTTGGTGGCATACATCTATTTCATCAAAACCTTTATGCCCAAGATGCGAAAACGATCTGCCGCACATGCGGACGCACGCGCGGTTGTTGTGGGGCAAGTCGTGGATGTGGTGACAAACGTAAAAACCGTAAAACTGTTTGCCAATGTCCGCCATGAAGATAACGCCATTCTGGGGGCGATGAAGGGGTATTTTGAACGCTCTCTTGATCGGGCAGAGGTGATGGTTTTATTTCGCTTCCTCCTTTTGGTTTTGGCGGGCATTATGCCGATTGTTCTAATTGGATACAGTGTTGTTCAATGGTCTAACGGTCTGGCGACCGTCGGTCAGATTGCCGCCGCAGGTGCCGTTGGTTTGCGACTGGCGCAAATGACAGGTTGGGTCAGCTTTACCCTTATGAATATTTACGGCAGCATTGGGGAAGTTGAGGATGGCATACGCACGCTTAGCAAACGTTGGAACCTGAACGATGACACAACCGCACACGCGTTAAACCCGAACCCAACGACGATCACATTCGACAACGTAAGTTTTCGGTACGGACAGGAAAAGGGCGGCATCGAAAAGATCGATCTTTCTGTCAAAGCGGGCCAAAAAATTGGGATTGTTGGGGCATCAGGTGCTGGGAAATCGACCTTGGTTAATTTAGTTTTGCGCCTTTATGATGTTGAAAACGGTTCAATCAAAATTGCGGATCAAAATATTGCCAAAGTGACCCAAGATAGCCTACGCGCCAGCATTGGTATGGTAACACAAGAAACCGCCATGTTTAACCGTTCCGCAATGGACAACATTAGATACGGTCGTCCCGAGGCAAGTGA
>CAXACF010000442.1:0-2228 GCA_963967125.1 uncultured Rhodobacterales bacterium
TGCGCCCCCAGCGGCGTCCAAACCCCGAGGTAAAGCGGTGCGCAGATTGCACAGGATGGGAGTAGGGCAGTTTTTCAACAGCCAAACGATACAGGTTCAATTCGTCTAATTCTTTCAGGATGGCGATTGCGCGCGCTTCGTTTTCGGTGGGGGCCAAACCGCGTGTGGACATCGACGTCAGTGGGCCACCATAGCCTGCATACCCCTGACGGATGGTGGACATGATGCGCTCTGGGTCCTGGCCAGAGGCGCGGAACATCTTGTCCAATGGACCGATGGACACGTTCATCGCCTCTTCGATTTGGCGGAAAATCAATTCGTTACGTTCTTCCATCAGGCGCATTTCGATGCGCAACTCTTCTGCCTGATTTAGGGCCGCTTGGGCATCTTTGATGATTTTGTCACGCTCTTGGGCAGTGTCACGCAGCGCCGTGGTTAGATAATCAATGGTTGCCGTATCTTGGGTTGCCGCCGTGGCAATGGTTTTTGCGTCCTCTGATCCAGCTTTTTCAGATTGGGCGCGTTCAAGTTCTGTGGTTAATTCCGACCGTTCAACCAATGCCGCGTTCAGATTTGATTGTAAAACATCCACACCAGAAGACAGTTCCAAGCGATCTACTTCTTGGGCCAAAAGGCGCTCTTGCATGTGCGCGATTTCGGCCAAGGCGGCCTCATAACTCGCCATGACGGCGGTGGCTGTTTTCACGCTGGCATCACGTTCGGATGCCATGATTTGCAATCGTTGTTGATAGGTTTCTTGGTCGCGGATCGCCTGTTCACGGAAATTACCCGCGCCAATGCTGTCGATTAATAGGATCGCTGTGGCCACAATTGACCAAGCAATAATCAGAGCAACGCCACCAAAAACGCCCGCTTGGGTGGATGGACGCAGGCGAATAAAGCGTGTGTCATCATCTGATTTTAGGAACACTCGGCGTTCGGGAAATAATCCCGAAAACACACGATCAATGCGTTGGAGCAGTCCAAGTTTCATGAAAGGGTCCCAAGCCTTTTTCCCAGATGCCAATTTGGTAACGTCCATTTTGGGTGCTGGCAATCATCTTTTTCGACGCTGCGCGAATTATTGCGCCTCGTGTTATTTTGATCCTTCAAGGCGCAAATCCACGCCCATCTGATCCGCCAATGGCCAATAAAAATCAGGGGGAAGGCCCGCATCTGCACGTTTTTCTTCGTTAAAGGGGGCCTTTAGCGCACCTTTGAAATATTTTCGCACCAATGTGTGAAACACATCCTTTGGGTCCAGATTGTCGCGCCCGCACATGAAGTTGAACCATTTGGAACCATAGGCGACATGCGCAACCTCTTCTGAATAGATCACGTTAAGGGCATCCACCGCTTGGATTGCATTCGCTTTGGCGAAAATGTCGATCATGCCGGGGGTCACGTCCAAACCACGGGCCTCTAACACCATGGGAACCACGGCCAAACGGCCCAGCAGATCGTCTTTGGTATCTTCGGCCGCCCGCCTCGGCCGCGGCAGTGATCTGCGCCATCGTGCCGCCGACATCCGTCGTCAGCGTGTTGGTCATGGTCTGCACCGAAATCGGGGCATCACCGCCAACCGGCACTGAACCGACCATGATCTGCCGGCATTTGCGTCGTTCAATTGTTCTGTAAGCTCGGTAAGCGTTGGCCACGGGCCGCCCCTGTCAATTTATGCGGTCCGGTTGCGCGCGACGCCGCCGGCAGTACGACACCATGCCGGCACAGCGCGCCCGGCCATGTCCGGACTGCTCTAGAGTTGGTTGCGAAGCCTGTCGGCATCAAGAGGAAGATCGCGAAGGATTTCACCACTCTCGCCGACACTCTGCACAGCGCCATCGTGGAACACCAGCTCCACACCGCCGGCGTTGCCTGTGCTGAGGTAAAGCCGGTCGCGGCTGTCGACCACATAGATTTCGCCCTCGCGCATCAATTTGGCCATCACCTCTTCACCGTCATTGCGGATGATTTCAATCCAGCTGATAGAGGTGGCGCGAACGGTAATCTCGAGTTCCGGAACGCGCTGGCGCGCATAGGCGACACCGGTGCTGGCCAGGCTGTCTTCAGAAGCCGATGCCGCACTCTCATTCGATGCCGTGTCGTCGGCCGTCACCGCGGCAGCGGGAACGTCCGTATTCGCAGCAGCCACAGCAACATCCTCGGTCTGGCCATCAACATCGCCTGCAGACGGAGCCGTCACCGCGCCAAGCGCGTCCGCACCGGCC
>CAXACF010000443.1:0-2219 GCA_963967125.1 uncultured Rhodobacterales bacterium
GCGCAGGCCTGCGCGGTGAATAAAGACATGGGCTGGGATCCCGCAATCGTAAACGTAAACGGCGGCGCAATTGCAATCGGTCACCCAATTGGTGCATCAGGTGCCCGCGTTTTGAATACATTACTGTTCGAAATGCAGCGTCGCGACGCGAAAAAAGGCCTCGCCACCCTATGTATCGGTGGCGGTATGGGCGTCGCGATGTGTATCGAACGTACATAATCGGAAACAATTGGGGGCTTCGGCCCCCTTTTTTTGTGCCGCAGTGCGGCAATTTGACGTTGTAATAATATTGCTTAAATTTTTTAAAATTAGTAATACAATTTCGTGAAGACTTTATTTGGAGGACGAAATGGCTCGTGTAGCATTGGTCACTGGTGGTTCGCGCGGTATCGGCGCGGCAATTTCAAAAGCGCTGAAAGCGGAAGGATATGAGGTTGCAGCCACATATGCGGGCAACGATGAGGCAGCGGCAAACTTTACCGCCGAAACTGGCATCAAAACGTATAAATGGAATGTTGCGGATTACGAAGAAAGTTCCGCTGGTATCGCCAAGGTTGAGGCGGAATTAGGCCCGATTGACGTGGTTGTGGCAAACGCCGGTATCACCAAAGACGCCCCATTCCACAAGATGACACCCGAGATGTGGCATCAAGTTGTTGATACGAACCTAACAGGTGTGTTCAACACAGTACACCCAATCTGGCCTGGAATGCGTGAGCGTAAATTTGGCCGTGTTATCGTCATTTCGTCGATAAACGGACAAAAAGGACAGTTCGCCCAAGTGAACTATGCCGCGACCAAAGCAGGTGATTTGGGTATCGTGAAATCATTGGCCCAAGAGGGTGCGCGCGCAGGGATCACTGCAAACGCGATTTGCCCAGGTTACATCGCAACAGAAATGGTGATGGCCGTACCTGAAAAAGTGCGCGAAAGCATTATTGGCCAAATTCCAACTGGCCGCCTGGGTGAGCCAGAAGAAATCGCCCGCTGTGTTGTATTCCTTGCGTCTGATGACGCTGGTTTCATCAACGGTTCAACGATTTCTGCAAACGGCGGTCAATTCTTCGTTTAATGCGATCTGTGCGGGGCTGCACAGGCCCCGCGCATTTTTTGCAAATTTCCTTTTTGGCACGTGACCCTAATTTACAAAAAAACAAAAAAGGGGTCACCGATGTTACATCAGATCAATGGATTGCACCACGTCACATCATTGGCGTCATCTGCATCCGAAAATAACACATTTTTTTCCGAAGGTTTGGGCCTGCGCCGAATTAAGGCAACCGTGAATTTCGACAATCCCGAGGTTTATCACCTGTATTACGGGGATGAGGTTGGAAATGCAGGCAGTGTTCTGACGTATTTTCCATTTCCAAACATCGCCCGCGGGCGCCGTGGCACGGGCGAAGTGGGCACAACAGCCTTTAGCATTCCAATGGGCAGCATTCCGTTTTGGCGTGAACGCTTACATGCGATTGGTGCGGGCCACGCAACGCCAACCAATCGTTTCGGGGAACAGCGTTTGGAATTTTATGGTCCCGATGGGGATCATTTCGCCCTGATCGAGGCCGAGGATGATCGCACACCTTGGATCACCGACTACATTCCAGCAGAGCACGCAATTCGTGGATTTCACTCGGCGGATATGCGCGTCAATGATGCGGCCCCAATGATCGAATTGCTGACTTTTATGGGTTATTCTGTTGCCGCCACAGAAGGCGCAGTTACGCGTTTGACAGTCGCCAACGGAAATGCAGCGAATAAGATTGATCTGATCGAACTGCCCAATGCTGACAAATCGAAAGAGGGTGCAGGATCGGTGCATCACATCGCATTTTCTGTATCCACCAAAGCAGACCAATTGGCGGTGCAATCGGCATTAACCAATGCAGGTTACCGCGTGACGGACGTGCGTGATCGCAATTATTTTCATGCAATCTATTTCCGCACACCTGCGGGCATATTGTTTGAGGTTGCCACAGACGAACCAGGGTTCACAGCAGATGAAGATGTGTCATCACTGGGCACCGCACTGAAACTCCCCGAACAGCATGAAAAACGTCGTTCCCGTTTGCAACAAACCCTAGAGCCGCTGAACAACCTACAGCATTGAGGGCACAACCATATCTGGCGGGCGATGCCCGTCAGCAAAGGTTTTGATGTTGATAATCACCTTTTCCCCCATCTCAACCCGCCCCTCAAGCGTAGCTGATCCCATATGG
>CAXACF010000444.1:0-2216 GCA_963967125.1 uncultured Rhodobacterales bacterium
CACACCGTGAGTAGCTTCCTAATACACACAACATAACAATTGACTCTTAATCTGCCAAGCTATTCGTTAAAAACCGTTCAAAATGGATGAAATTTCGGCTAATAAATGCTGGTTTTATCAGGATAGAAGATGAGCACATTGCGAACAGGACCCCTAAATTCAATCTGTGATATTTCTGGATTGCGCGTGGGCAACGCCATAGATTCGAACGTTAAAACGGGCGTAACGGTTTTAACAGGCGATGCACCTTTTACTGCTTCCTACGCTGTTATGGGTGGTGCGCCAGGGACACGGGATACAGATCTACTAGAGCCCGATAAAACCGTTCAGTCGGTTGATGCAATCGTCCTGTCGGGCGGCAGTGCATTTGGATTAGATAGCGCGGGCGGCGTTGCGCATGAACTTCGCGCTGCGGGGCGTGGATTTGCCGTTGGCGATGTCACCATCCCAATTGTTCCCACAGCGATCCTGTTTGATATGGCAAACGGTGGTGACAAAAATTGGGAAACCTCACCCTACACAGAATTGGGTCGCAAAGCTTATTTATCGGCGGATACCAAATTTGATATCGGCAGCGCGGGCGCAGGGTATGGAGCCCTGTGCGGGACAACCAAGGGGGGATTGGGGACGTCTTCTCTAAGGATAGAGGCTGGTGGCACGGTTAGCGCATTGATCGCGGCCAACCCCGTTGGAAACGCTCTGACACCAGATGGAAAACATTTTTGGGCAGCGCCCTTTGAAATTCAAAATGAGTTCGGGGGCTACGGCGTATCCCAAAACATCACTCCCTCTTTGGGTATAGATCAAAGTAAATTGGGCGCCCTGAATCCGCAGGCCAGCACCACAATCGGTGTAGTCGCCACCGATTTTGACCTTGATAAAGCAGAGCTAAAACGGCTTGCTATCGCTGCACATGATGGGCTAGCGCGGGCCATTTATCCATCACATCTGCCATATGATGGTGATTTAATTTTTGCTGTGTCGACAGGGAAAATCGCAAAACCAAAAGACCCCGTTTTGTTAAGTACCCTTTCGTCAGCTGCGGCGCATTGTGTTGCGCGTGCAGTTGCACGCGGACTCTATCATGCACAAGCGGAGGATGGTGATTTAAAACCAACAGCCCGCCAATTGATTGACGGCTAATCAGCCCTTTTCATGAAAGAAGTCATAGATTTTTTCTGCCATTGCCGCCGAAATGCCATCCACTGCCTTAAGGTCCGCAAGGTTTGCGCGCGATACCGCCTTGGCCGATCCAAAATGCGCCAAGAGCGCACGTTTGCGCGACGCACCAATTCCCGCGATATCGTCCAACGGATTCGCCGAAATCGCTTTGGCCCGTTTGGCACGATGTGTTCCGATTGCAAAACGGTGTGCTTCGTCTCGCATCCTTTGCACGAAATACAAAACAGGATCATTTCGTTGCAATGCAAAAACAGAACGGCCCGGAATATAGAACTCTTCTTTTCCATGATCTCGGTCCACACCTTTGGCAACCCCAACCATTGGAACATCGTCTATTCCAAGCGTTTCCAAAATTTCGGCAACTGCACTGACCTGACCTGCGCCACCGTCGATTAGCAGAAGGTCTGGCCAACTTTCTGAGGTGCGCTCTGGATCCTCTTTGATCAGTCTGGTGAAACGGCGGGTCATGACTTCTTTCATCATACCGAAATCATCACCAGGGGTTAGGTCGTCACCTCTGATGTTAAATTTACGATATTGATTTTTCAAAAATCCGTCTGGCCCCGAAACAATCATCGCACCCACAGCGTGTGCACCCTGAATATGAGAGTTATCAAACACTTCAATCCGCTTTGGCGCGTCATCCAGATCAAATGCCTCGGCAATGCCACGCAAAAGTTTGGCCTGTGTTGCGGTTTCGGACATACGTAGGGCTAAACTTTCTTTGGCGTTTCGCAATGCACCTGAAACGAGTTCAAATTTTTCACCGCGCTGCGGATAGATCAATTCAACCTTGCGACCCGCCGCCTCACTTAAGGCCGCACTCACCAAATCCACGTTTTCTATGTCATGGGACAGGATCAGCTGGCGTGGTGCTTCTTTGCTGGAATAAAACTGTCCGACAAAGGCCTCAAGCACCTCTGCATGGGAATGATCGGCACTGATACGCGGATAAAAATCGCGGTTTCCCCAATTCTGATTTGCACGAATGAAAAATACCTGAACGCAGGCCTGTCCCCCTTCGATATGCAGCG
>CAXACF010000445.1:0-2212 GCA_963967125.1 uncultured Rhodobacterales bacterium
CACAGGGGGCGTCAGTGTGCGCTCTTAGCAGGCTCTGCCCTGGAAGGTCGTCTATCTGAAGCCTTAGGCGGGCCCAGTAGCGATCAAGCTTACTGGCTGAGCCTGCGGCTAACACCTTAGCCTGACTGGGACAATTTGTACCCAGGGAATGGACGATACGATTGCTCCTGTAGTGAGGAAGTAAGTCACGAGGAACTCGGCGGGTGAAATAGAACCAGCCATTTCGGTTCACTACATACGTGATCTTTTTGGTTCGCATATTGGTTAGTAATCCGCTTAACCCAAAGAAGGGTGTTTAGTTAAAATTAAGCGATTACTGAGGGTTAGGTTTTAGATCTGGCTGTTGGGCTAGTCTTTATGGCGGAGGAGGTGGGATTCGAACCCACGGTACGCGTTAACGTACGTCGGTTTTCAAGACCGGTGCATTCAACCACTCTGCCACTCCTCCGACGGCTTCCGTTTAGTTCATGCGAATTGATTCTAAAAGTGCAATTTTGAAGAATTTTCAAAAGGCTGCCCAAAAATGTCGATCAGATTGAAGGGTGGTGCATAAAATCTTTGCCCAGTGCACAATGTTTTTGGGTCAGAAAAGTTTCGCGCAATCTGACGATGCGGCTTTTCATAAAACGCAATTAGGGTTAAGTTTCTAACAAAATATAAAAAACACGAAACGAGCAGAAGACAGCAAGGGGACAACATGCTGATCACAAAACAAAAAACAGGAACCAAATGGGCGGCATGCGGGATGTTGATTGCCCTTCTGGCGGGATGCGCGGGACTGGATTTGGGTGAAGACACATCCAACGATGCGCCAAGCACCGTGACAAATTTGGTAGAACGCGATGTTGAGGCACCTGATGTTGTGAATATTTCCGAAGCTGGTCTTTGGGATGGTCGTCCATCCCTGGGTGGTATTTGGGTGGCCCACCCAGATGCAAAGGATCCTGAAAAAGTCATCATTCGAAATCCACAGAACGGGAAATTCGTCATCGGTGCCCTTTTCCGTCGTGAGCGCAAATTTTCTGGACCAAGCCTGCAACTCTCTTCTGATGCGGCGGATGCCTTGGGCATATTAGCCGGACAGCCAACCAAAGTGTCGGTTGTTGCCTTGCGCCGCCAATCGGTCCCTGTGGAAACACCCGAGGCTGTGAAGGCCGAGAACCAAGTGATCGAAGAAAGCTTAGATCCAATTCAACAAACCGCAGAAGCCGCGATTGCCGCTGCGGACACGCCTGCGCCGAAACCAAAGCCAAGCAGTCTTCGCAAGCCGTATCTGCAAATTGGGATTTTTGGTGTCGAGGCCAATGCGCGCGGCGCAGTGTCCAGCATGAGTGCCAAGGGGCTATCTGCATCGATGAGCAAACTGACATTGAACAACAAACCATTCTGGCGCGTAATTGTGGGTCCTGCGGCAACAACGGCAGGGATGTCCGCCATGCGCATATATTAAAACTTATTTAAAGGATGAGAATATTTTAGTTTATGACGAAAATTATATTCATACTTGGCCAAAACATCCTTATGATAATTTGGTAGAGATTATAAAAGAAAGAAAATGGGATAAGTTATGCATTGGATTAGAAATGGATGCGCATTACTTCACTGCGTTTTGTTATGAAAAAATAAAGCAAGGATTACCTAATGCAAAAATCAAAGATAGTGATCGTTTAGTTAATTGGGCAAGGTTAGTAAAATCAGATGCTGAAATAGGTTTCATGAAATCTGCTGCAAAAATTTCTGAAAAAGGAATGAAAACTGCAATGGAGGTTATTAAACCAGGAGTAAGACAGTGCGATGCAGTAGGTGAAATTCAAAAAACTTTATTCTATGGAACAGAAGAATTTGGAGGAGAATATTCTAGTATTGCAACATTACTTCCAACAGGGAAAGGTACTTCAGCTTCGCATTTAACAGCAACACAAGATAAATTTGTGGAGGGTGAGGCTACAATTATTGAATTATCTGGGGTTTATAAGAGATATCATGCTCCAATGGCGAGAACAGTTCTGCTTGGAAAACCCAATCAATTAAAGATTGATACAATGAACAAAACAATTGAAGCTTTAAATGCTGGCATAAGTCAAATTAAACCTGGGAATACAGCAAATGATGTTGCTCAGTCTTTTTGGAAAATTTTAGATAAATATGGAATAGAAAAAAAATCTAGAACGGGTTATTCGATTGGAATTGGTTATCCTCCTGATTGGGGCGA
>CAXACF010000446.1:0-2200 GCA_963967125.1 uncultured Rhodobacterales bacterium
CAAGCATCTTCTAAAAAACTTCTATCTTTAATGGCAGCACTTCCCAAAATTACTTTTTCTACACCAGCATCAATCTATTTTTGAATCAACCACCGGAACATCTTTCTCGACCACAGCGATGGGTCCATGCTTTAGCTCACCTGATGCATAAGCTTCGGCGTGTATATAGCTGATTTCTTTTAATTTAAGCGCACCTTCGTGCGCCAGGGGGTACATCGCCCCACGTCCCAAAAATAGAATGTCACGCGCTTGGGCCAATTTATGTGCGGCGCGTTCGAATTGATCCTTCTGATCCAATGCACGATTGATCAATGCGGGCAAACTGCGCATGTGATGCATGATCAATTCACACTCGGCTTCTGATTTCGTACCCCGCTCTGTTGCGGCCTTGATCGCAAGCGACAACAACAATGTCAGCTGACATGTAAACGCCTTGGTCGAGGCGACGCCAATTTCAGCACCTGCCAAAATCGGCAGCGCCAAATCACTTTCCCGCGCGATTGAACTTTCATCCACATTTACGATGGATAGGATTTTTGCGGCCTTTCCCCGACAATAGCGTAATGCCGCAAGCGTATCTGCAGTTTCGCCAGACTGGCTGACGAAAATGGCAAGTGTGCGATCGGAAATGGGCGGTTCACGGTAGCGGAATTCAGAGGCGATATCGACCTCAACTGGAATGCGTGCCACCTGTTCAAACCAATATTTCGCAGTGAAACATGCCAGATAGGCGGTGCCACAGGCCACCATTGTAATGCGGTCAAATTGTGTGAAATCCAATCCTTCGCCAGGCAGGGTCACGGTATGCCCATCTGCACCCAAATAATGTTTGATCGCCTTGCTGATCACGCTGGGTTGTTCATGAATTTCCTTGGCCATGAAATGTTGATAGCCATCTTTGTCATAGCGGCCCGCCTCACCACGGATGGTGCGGACCTCTCGATTGGCAAGCGCACCTTGGGCATCCCAAATTTGAACCGAGGTGCGCGTTAGGACCGCAAAATCGCCTTCGTCCAAATAGGTGATGCGGTTCGTCATAGGTGCCAATGCAATCGCATCTGACCCCACAAACATTTCATTGTCCCCATATCCGATAGCAAGGGGAGAGCCTTTGCGCGCCACAATCAACAGGTCTTCTTCACCCTGAAATAAAAAACATAGGGCAAAGGCGCCTTCCAATTTGGCAACCGTTTCACGCGCGGCATCGACAGGTGTCATGCCATTCGTCAACATGTGATGCGTTAACATCGCAACGGTTTCGGTATCCGTGTCCGTTTCGGGGTGCAGGCCGTGGTTTGCCAATTCCTCGCGTAGCTCGCGGAAATTTTCGATGATGCCGTTGTGGACAACGGCCACTTGTTCTTTTTGGTGGGGGTGGGCGTTTTTCACGCTGGGTTCACCATGGGTGGCCCAACGGGTATGCCCAATGCCCGCTTTTCCAACTAGTGGATCATGCACCAAAACATCGGAAAGCTCGGCCAATTTACCCACCGCGCGACGGCGGCTGAGTGTACCATTGTGTGCGGTTGCAATACCCGCGCTGTCATAACCGCGATATTCCAAACGTTTCAGGGCGTCGACCAAAATTGGTGCGGCCTCATGGCTGCCTAATACTCCTACGATCCCACACATTACGACGTCTCCGAATTTCTTTTGGCTTTACGTTTTCTTAAAATATCAAATAGTTTGACCGCCATGCGCGGTTTGTTGACCTGATCCACGCGGGCAATGGCCAATGCCTCTGCCTCAACATCTTTGGTGATCACGGCCCCAGTGGCCGTCATGGACTTATCGCCCAGCGTCACAGGGGCCACCAGCAATGTGTTTGATCCGACAAAGACATCATTCCCAATCGTGGTTTTATGTTTCATCACACCGTCATAGTTACAGGTGATCGTCCCCGCCCCAATGTTTGATCCGCTGCCAATTTCGGCGTCTCCAACATAGCTTAGGTGATTAACCTTGGATCCTTCGCCGATCAGCGCGTTTTTGACCTCAACAAAATTGCCGATGCGCACGTCTTCGGACAATTCCGCACCGGGGCGCAGGCGGGCGTAGGGGCCGATGATCCCACCGCGCGCGACATGGCAACCCTCTAGGTGGGAAAAGGCGCGGATGGTGGCCCCGCTTTCCACGGTCACGCCTGGTGCAAAGACAACGTTTTGTTCAACCACTGTGTCGCGACCAATCACGGTATCAT
>CAXACF010000447.1:0-2188 GCA_963967125.1 uncultured Rhodobacterales bacterium
TGTAGCATTTCATTGTGCAACCAGATACTTGCAAACCCTGCATCGGGATAGGCACAGCAGCTTTGAGCAATTTCGTTTTCGTGATGGGGAAACATCAAATCGTTGCCGCCGCCATGAATGTCAAATGATGCGCCAAGAAGTTCATAAGACATTGCAGAACATTCAATATGCCACCCAGGGCGGCCACGGCCCCACGGGCTGTCCCAACCGGGCAGGTCATCGGCAGAGGGTTTCCATAGGACAAAATCCATCGGGTCGCGTTTATAGGGGGCCACCTCGACCCGTGCACCGGCGATCATGTCGTCCAGTGATCGACCAGATAGTTTTCCATAATCCTCGTAAGAGGACACAGAAAACAAAACATGCCCCTCTGCGGCATAGGCGTGGCCGTCAGAAATCAACTGGTCAATCATCGCAACCATTTGGTCGATATATTCCGTTGCCCGCGGCATATGCGATGGCAACAGATTGCCAAGCGCACCCATGTCATCCAAATACCACTGCATTGTTTCTGCCGTGATCTCTGAAATATCCCGTCCACTTGATGCGGCGCGTGCATTGATTTTGTCATCCACATCCGTGAAATTACGGACATAGGTCACATGATCAGTGCCATAGACCTGCCGCAACAGGCGAAAAAGAACATCAAACATAATCACGTTGCGCGCGTTCCCAATATGGGCGCGGTCATAGACCGTGGGTCCACACAAATACATGCGCACGTTATTGGGATCAATTGGCGCAAAAACCTCTTTTGCGCGGCTCATTGAATTGTGCAATTTGATCGTCGTCATTTGGGTGTCCTTTGCCATGGGCATACGCAGAGTTAGGCGGGACTTAGCAATTTCATTTAGGGAATGTAAATGACCTTAAATCCAACCTCGATAGATTGAATTAGCAACAGCAAATAATGTTTGTGTTCATCGTCATCATGGGTGGACGTTTATCAGATGGCCTTTGGAAATTCAACTCAATTCCAGTTTGACTTTTTGAACCTTACGTGGCCCATTCGGGGGAACAGGCAAGGGGTGGCAGATGCAGCTTTCAAAACGTATTCAACAAATCACAACGGATGGATCCGATGGATGGGAGATCCTGTATAAATCCCGCGCGATGATCGCCAAGGGACAGGATGTGTTGGAATTGACCATTGGGGAACACGATATTCGCACAGACCCCAAGATTTTGGCGGCGATGCATCAATCGGCCTTGGGTGGGCACACAGGATACGCCAGCGTACCTGGCACACCCGAATTGCGCCGTGCTGTTGCGGCGCGTGTTCAGGAACGCACGGGTGTTCCAACCAGTCATAAAAATGTGCTGATCACCCCGGGGGGACAGGCGGGTTTGTTCGCCGCGATCCTATGTGCGACAGACCCGGGGAACGGAGTTGTGCATCTAGACCCCTATTACGCAACCTATCCCACCTCGATCCGCGCGGCCAGTTGTGTGCCAATGCCGATTAAAACGGGCCCTGAAAACGATTTTCAACCAAATGCCGCTGATTTGGCCACCTGCCACGATGGTGCGCGCGCATTTCTGATGAATTCGCCCAATAACCCAACGGGCACCGTCTATTCCGCCGAAACGATGGAGGCGATCGCAGGATATGTTCAGCGTAATGAATTGACGCTGATTTCGGATGAGGTTTATGACACGCAAATTTGGTCAGGCGCGCATGTTTCACCGCGTGCCTTACCCGATATGGCAGAACGCACGATTGTCATCGGTTCCATGTCCAAAAGCCATGCAATGACGGGCAGTCGCGTTGGTTGGGTCATCGCCCCAGAAGAGGCGATTGAAAACATGATCGATCTGGCGACGAACACAACCTATGGCGTTGCGGGGTTTGTTCAGGATGCGGCGCTTTTTGCGTTGTCCCAAGGAATGGCGTTTGAAGATGAAATTGCCGCGCCATTCAAACGACGGCGCGAAATCGCGCTGTCGATATTGCAAGGGTTCCCAAATATTCCAACGATCGCCCCACGCGGGGGAATGTATCTGATGTTGGATATGCGTAAAACGGGGTTAAGTGGGATTGAATTTGCAAATCGCCTGTTGGACGAACGCGCAATTGCCGTGATGCCTGGGGAAAGTTTTGGACAATCTGCGGCAGGTCATATTCGCGTGGCAATGACAATTGCAGATGATCGTTTTGGCGATGCCCTGCGCGGTCTATGCGAATTTG
>CAXACF010000448.1:0-2185 GCA_963967125.1 uncultured Rhodobacterales bacterium
AAATCACTTGATCGTAATTTTCAAACGGGGCGGTCATCCGCTGCTCAAGGTTTGAGGATAGATAAAAATTTGATCCAGAAACCGTGGGCGAGTGCGCCATCAAATGCACATCTGCGGCAGCGACCGTAAACGGCATGTCAACGACCATCGTGCCCTGACCCCCTGCATCCTGTTCCACAGATGATTCAGAAAAATCGCAAAGGGCAATTTTGCGCCCTGTTGCGGCCGCACGCACCGCAATGATACGTGCAATCCCTTCTGGTGCTGTTCGACTATTTGCGCCTGCAACGAAAACTAGTTTCTGATTTGCGGTCAACATCAGCAATTCGTCCAACGTCAAAACATTTCGCGTGTTCAAGCGATCTTTAATCACGGAGAGTGGAAGTTTGGAGAGACGGCGCAAGGTGGATAAGGAAAGCACCAATTTTGCACTTATGTCAGAGGTCATCGAACCATGCGAATAGTGAACACCGCGGCGCATGGAGTTGATTAGGGCCAAGGCCGACCCAATGAACACACCCAGGACCGCACTTAGTGCCAAAATGAGTGAACGCTTGGGTGCAGATGGTGCAAGTGGTGGCGTTGCATATTCAAAAACCTTGAACGCATCGGGTTTGAAACCCGCAGCCAGCGATTGAGATTTCACTTGCTCGATTAAAACGGTGTAAGTTGCTTCTGCAATTTTCGCTTCACGGGTCAGGCGGGCGAGTTCTTCGGCACTTGATGCATAGCGACGCGCATCCGCCTCAATTTCTGAGATTTCGATGTTTAATCGCTGCACACGGTCGGCAAGTGTTGCGGACACGGCCTGGATGGTGTCCAAATCAGGCCAGCTCCATGCGCTAATGGTTTCGCTCATCCCCATGATACGGCGGAACCGGACATCATCAATCATTGGGTTTGCATCACGCAGCGCCTTATACGCGCTTTGATCCGTTGCACCAAGTTTCACCAATTCTTCCAAACGGGTCAGGGTTGTTGTGAATTCCAACGCATCCTGACGCTCGACCCGCAGGCGATCCAACTGCAAGCTGCCCGCAACAAAACTTTGATCGGCAACGGTACTATTTTCCAGCGCGAACTGTTTCAGCCGTTCTTGGCTTCGCTCCATTTCTTGTAGCGCATCGGCGAGCGTTTCAGAGAGATAGTTCAAACGTAAATCAGTGCTTTCTTCTTGTTCATCCAGCACGAGGTCACGGGTAAATCCCATTAATTCATTTGCGTAAAATGCTGCACGATCAGCATCCTCATGGGTGACGGATAACGATATCGCGCCAGCGTCTGTTGTTGAAACACTGATCGATTGTTTGAATGTTTCGACAATTTTGCCCTCGATAACAGCCTCTGCCGTGCGCTTGTCGCTTTGCCAACCGATCAAATTCTTGATCGTCGCCTTCCACAATGGATCAGTTTGATTTGGCTAATAGTTATTGAAATAGGGATCATTTTCAAATTTCAGGATTTCATTTGTTTCCAAAATGTATTCTTTACTTTTCATGCGCTCTAGCAGCGCGTCCGTACCACTCGCACCACCGCCGCTGACACCAGCAAGCGACGCAAGCGCACCCAGATCACCAGGCAGGCTAAAACCTCAACCATTATCGCCCTGCTGAATTTCAAAAACCGCCTTTGCAGTATATTCTTTATCTGTGGTCAGCGCGTAATACCCTGCGCAAAAGATCGCAAGTGCAGTGCAAATTCCGATAAAAATCTTATGTGCCCAAAGCGCGTAAAACAGCTCGGCCAAATCAATTTCGTCGTCGTCGATCGTATTATTTTGTGTCATAAACAAAGTCTTATCATATCTCACTCTCGGATACGAAATATAAGTGATCTTAGCAAGCGCCACTTTGGGTAGTTAGGATTCTATTACCGAACCAGTGTCAGTCTTGGGATGAAAGTTTATGTTCACGCCATATCACATATAGCCCTGCTGCGATGATAATCGCGCTTCCAAACCAAACGGGCAAACCAGGCCAGTCTGCAAATATCACCCATCCCCACACAATGGACATGGGCAATAAGACATATTCAAACGGCGCAACTGTTGCAGCAGGCGCACTGCGATAGGCTTGGGATAGGCAATATCCAACTCCTGTCGCAAGAATGCCAATTAAGACAAAATACGACATATCCTCTGCTGTTGGGACAATCCAAGCGCGAAGAAGAAAGACTAAACTGGGGT
>CAXACF010000449.1:0-2176 GCA_963967125.1 uncultured Rhodobacterales bacterium
TAGCCAATTGATTTCTGCAAGTGTTGCAGGATTGGTGATTTTTGGGGATTGGCCCAATAAAATTGCGTTACTGGGCTTGTGCCTGATAATTGTGTCAGGCTGTGGAACATTGATCTTGAACCGAAGGTCAGCAGATCAAGCCAAGCGGTTTTAAATAAAAATTTGATGGTGCTGCTGAGTGGGATTGAACCACCGACCTCTCCCTTACCAAGGGAGTGCTCTACCACTGAGCTACAGCAGCCCGATGTAGGCGGTGCTTAGACGGAAAATTGCCTAGGCGCAAGACAATTCTGGACGCTTTTTCAGTTGTGATGTAAGCATGGCTTATGACGCAGGCAAAGCAAAATAAAACTCAAAAAAATGATGCACAAGCACGTGAAGATCGCCTTAAACAAGCGCTAAAGGCAAACATGGCCAAACGCAAAGCGCAGGCCAAAGCACGTGCAAAACCAGAGCAGACGACGGCAGGGAAGGATACGTAATGGATTCCATATTGGTGACGGGAAATGGCCCATTGAATGGGCAAATCCCGATTGCGGGTGCAAAAAACGCATGCCTGACCCTGATGCCAGCGACGTTGTTGAGTGATGAGCCACTGACACTGACGAATGCACCACGGTTGTCTGATATTAAAACAATGACCCAATTGTTAGAGTCTTTGGGGGCCGAAGTGCGAGCCATGGCAGATGGTCAAGTTTTGGCACTGTCGTCACATGAACTGACAAATTTGCGTGCGGATTATGATATCGTACGCAAAATGCGGGCATCAAATCTTGTGCTTGGGCCGCTATTGGCGCGTGCGGGCGAGGCCGTTGTTTCACTGCCTGGTGGGTGCGCAATTGGTGCGCGGCCCATGGATTTGCATATTAGCGCATTGGAAGCATTGGGCGCAGAGATTGATCTGCGTGACGGCTATTTGCATGCCAAGGTGTCTGGCGGCCGATTAACGGGTGCTGTGCATGAAATGCGCTTTGCCTCTGTGGGGGCGACAGAAAATTTTGTCATGGCGGCGACATTGGCCAAGGGCACTTCCGTTTTGAAAAACGCCGCGCGCGAACCCGAAATCGTTGATTTGATCCACTGCTTGCAAAAAATGGGGGCGAAAATTGACGGAGCAGGGACATCCACCATAACGATTGAGGGTGTCGATCGTCTGGGCGGTGCAACGCACCCTGTTGTCGTTGATCGCATCGAATTGGGCACATACATGTTGGCGCCTGCCATTGCGGGGGGAGAGGTCGAATTGTTGGGAGGACGGATCGATTTGATTGAATCCTTCGTTGAAAAATTGGACGCCGCAGGTGTAGATGTTTGGGAAACGGCCAACGGGATCGCCACAAAACGACGTTCCGATCATATCAAAGCGGTTGATGTCACAACCGAAGTATTCCCCGGTTTCCCAACGGATTTACAGGCGCAGATGATGGCGATGCTGTGCACTGCGGATGGCGTCAGTAATTTGGAAGAAACCATTTTTGAAAACCGCTTTATGCATGCGCCCGAACTGATGCGGATGGGTGCGCAAATTGATGTGCAGGGTGGAACGGCAAAGGTGACAGGCGTTGAACGCATGAAGGGTGCGCCGGTTATGGCGACCGATCTTCGTGCATCTGTTTCATTGATCCTTGCGGGACTTGCGGCTGAAGGTGAAACAAGGGTCAATCGTGTCTATCACCTTGATCGCGGGTATGAGCGGTTGGTTGAAAAGCTCTCTGGTGTTGGAGCAAAGGTAGAAAGGGTACCTGGGGTATGACCCACGATGCGGGATTTAATGATGCGCTTGATCGCCCATTGAATTTAGGTGCACAGGATGCAGAAGATTTACAGGTTATTTCATCGCTGACGCAGGATGCTGTCCTGACTGTTGATGACCTAAAGTGGAACCGTGCGGAGCGCCAAGTGGTGTTTTTGCTGAAAAGATTTCGGTGGGAAGATATCGAATTGGCCAAACAGCAGGGACGCGATCCTGAGCGTGTTCAATCCCTTTTGGTGATCCAGAATGCGACTAGGTTGGCCTCTCAGGGGATTGATCGTAAACAGGCAGATGTTGTCTTGTCTCTCATGTCACTTGAGTTTTCAGGTGCAGAGGATGGGGTCGGGGATTTGGTCCTAACGTTTTCGGGGGATGGGGCGCTAAAGGTGCAGGTTGACGGCCTTGATGTTGCCCTACGGGATG